>NZ_JAAGPS010000154.1:0-16560 GCF_017105025.1 Paraburkholderia sp. Ac-20336
TTCGAGCGCGGGCGTGCCGGGCGTCAGCGCATAGCTGTCTTCGGTGGGCGCGCGCGTCGCCGCGAACTGGCCGACACGCGCCGCGTAGGCGACCTCGGACGCGGCGGAACGCAGCGGTGCCGCGCCGCGTGCGGCAAGGTTCGACAGCCGGCTTACGCGCGTACCCTTGCGGTCGGCAAACACGTAGCCGACCGCGGCCAGATGCTCGTAGGCGATCACGACCGTGTTGCGCGACACGCCCATTTCGGTCGCAAGCAAACGCGACGAAGGCAGCAGCGAGCCGGCCGGCAAACGGCCCGTGAGAATCGCCTGTTGCAAACGCTCGATCAACTGCTTTTGCAGCGACGCCGGTTTGCCCGTGCCCTCGGCGTTCGTCGCATGAACAAGCGGACCTATGATTTCGATCATCGTTGGCTGGACCTATCGAATAAGCGCTTCATGGCTCTTTTGAACATGCCACGTTTGCCGTATCGTACTCCATCATCGACGACTCATTTCATCCGACAAGGAGAGCAGACATGGAACCGAGACTCAACGCGTTCGCGCAGCCGATCGGCGCGCCCGTACCGGGCTGGCAAGGCGCGCAGCCCCCGCGCCGCGAACCGCTGGCGGGCCGCTATTGCCGCATCGAACCGGTCGACGTCGAGCGTCACGCAGCGGACCTGTTCGAGGCCTACAGCTCGGCCGCCGATAGCCGCGACTGGACCTATCTCGCGGTCGGTCCGTTCGACAGTCTCGCAGCGTATCGCGAGCACCTGACGCGCATGGCGGCGTCGGCGGACCCGCGCCATTACGCGCTGATCGATCTCGCGACCGGCAAGGCCGTCGGCACGTTCGCGCTGATGCGCATCGACTCGGCGAACGGCGTGATCGAAGTCGGCCACGTCACGTACTCGCCGCGCGTGAAGCGCACGCGCGGCGCCACCGAAGCGATGTTCCTGCTGATGAGCGAAGTGTTCGACACGCTCGGCTATCGGCGCTTCGAGTGGAAATGCGATTCGCTGAACGAACCGTCGCGCGCGGCCGCGTTGCGCTATGGATTTACGTTCGAGGGCATCTTCCGCCAAGCGATCGTGTATCGCGAACGCAATCGCGATACGGCGTGGTTTTCGATCCTCGATAAAGAATGGCCGCAGTTGCGTGCGTGTTATACGCGCTGGCTCGAAGCGGGCAACTTCGATGCGCAAGGGCAGCAGGTTGCACGGCTCGCGGATCTGATTGCGCAGCAGCGGGCGGTGGGTGGGAAGGACGTTTGATGGGGCGTGGTGGATGGAGTGAACGGCAACGCGTGGCAGGGTAGGGGCGCGCTGTTTTTTGCAGAAAGCTCGCCCTCCTCACGCCATCTCCAGAAACCTCACCAGACACGGATTACGATTCGCCGGCGACCACGCGAGCACCTGCTCGATCAACGGCGCATCGACGAGCGGCCTGAACACCACGCCAGCCAACTGCGCCTTGCGCATCGACGAAGGCACGAGCGCGACGCCCACGCCTTCGTCGACGAGGCTCAGCACCGTCTGCTGCAACTGCACCTCGAAGCGGATGTCCGGCTCGAAGCCGCCCGAGCGGCAATGGTCGAGAATCGTCGCGCGCAGACTCGGCGCGACTTCTTCCGACGCGAGCACGAACGGCTCGCCCGCCAGCTGCCCGATCTTCAGGCGCCGCGCGCGCGCCCGCGGATGGCTGCGCGCAAGCGCCACGCACAGCGGCTCGCTGAGAATCGTGCGCGTTTCGAGTCCCTTGTCGGGCACGTTCGGAAACATGATCGCCGCATCGATCTGACCGGCGTGCAGTTGCTCGGCCAGGTCGTTCGACACCACTTCGCGCAGCTTCAACTCGACCTCGGGATACGCGGCGCCGAACGTGCGCGCGTAGCCAGGCACGACGCTATACGCCGAGCACATCGTGAAGCCGATCGCGAGCTTGCCGGCCTCGCCGTGCGCGGCGGCCTGGGCATTGCTAACCGCCTGCTCCACCGAGGCGAGAATCGCGAGCGCGTCGGCATAAAAGCGCTCGCCGGCAGCAGTCAACGTGACGCTGCGCGGGTTGCGCTCGATCAGCTTCACGCCGAGGCTCGCCTCCAGCGCCGCGAGTTGCCGGCTCAACGGCGGTTGCGACAGATTCAGACGCGCCGCGGCACGGCCGAAATGACGCGTTTCGGCGAGCGTCACGAAGTAGCGCAACGGCTTGATGTCGATCACGATACCCTCGCGGATTAACGATGCAGAAAAGGTATTGCTGAAGCTCGAAAACAGTATTGGATTGTATCAACGTAAACCACTACGCTGGCGGATCGCCCCATTCGCCGTACCCATTCACCGTCGCTCGCCCGGCACTTTTCGCACGATTTTTTACACCGATGTTAGCCACTCTCGAGATTCTGCTTCCCGTTTTCGGCCTGATTTTCGCGGGCTTCGCGTGCCGCCGGCGCGGCGTGCTCGGACCGCACTCCGCTTCCGAACTGAATCGATTCGTGGTGTGGCTCGCGCTGCCGGCGCTGCTCTTCAACACGATGGCGCACGCGACCTGGCAGCAGCTTTATCAGCCGGCCTTCGTCGCGACGTTTTCGATTGCCTGCGTGGCCGTGTTCGTGCTGATCCTCGCGATACGCCTGCTGAAGGGCCGGCACCTCGCCGACGCGAGTGTCGACGCAATTGCGGCCTCGTATCCGAACACCGGCTATATCGGCTTTCCACTCGGCGTGATCGCGTTCGGCCAGGCGAGCCTCACGCCGACCACGATCGCGACGATCCTCGTCGCGTGCGTGCTGTTTGCGTTCGCGATCGTGCTGATCGAAATCGGCCTGCAAACCGAGCGCACGCCGCACAAGCTCGGCCTCAAGGTGCTGCGCTCGCTCGCGCGCAATCCGCTGATCGTCTCGCCGATCGCCGGCGTGCTGTTCGCGAGCCTGCACATCGCAATGCCCGCGAGCGCGGACACGTTCCTGAAGCTGCTCGCCGGCGCGGCGAGCCCGTGCGCGCTCGTGAGCCTCGGCCTCTTTCTCGCCGAAAAACGTCCGTCCGACGCCGGCGCGGGCAGCGTCTCGCTGTGGCTGACCGGCGCCAAGCTGATCGGCCAGCCCGCGCTGACGTGGTGGCTCGCGGCGCGCGTGTTCGGGCTCCCGCCGATGCTGGTCGAAATGGCGGTCGTGCTCGCCGCCTTGCCGACCGGCACCGGGCCGTTCATGCTCGCGGAGTTCTACGAACGTGAAGCGCACATCACGTCGCGCACGATTCTGCTTTCGACGGTGGGCTCGGTGGTGACGTTGTCGCTACTGCTGGCGTTGATGGGACATCGCACCTGAGCGGCGCGCGAAATCAGACTTCCGGCGGCGCGGAGCGTAGTTCCGCAACGGGCGGGCTCATCAGGCCAACGGCAACCCCATCAGGGTCTTCGACGACGGCATATCGCGCCCCCCAGAATGCGTCATAAGGTGCCTGAAGTCCGGTGTAACCGGCGCTGGTCAGATCGGCATACGTGGTGTCGACCGCATCGCGCGATGGGAGCTTGAAGCCGACAACGACTTTGCCGCGGAGATCCTGGCGCCCCTGCCAACCGCTATTCCAGATCCGGGCAAAGCCCACACTGTCGAGATCGAAATCGATTGCCGCATTCCCGTCCTCTCCAACGCCAACGTGATGAGCCCCGCTTGCAGTGCGCCAAACGCGCTGCTCCGGGATATCGACACCTAGCCGACGATAAAACGCGATCGACGCTTCAACATCGCCGCTTACGATGTTGATCTGGTCCAACGTAACATGTTGACGGTTCATTCCCAGTACTCCCAAAGAGTCCGCTTGCGAGTGAGCATAATGTACGGCTGTTGGCGGACCACTTCAAGCATCGCCCTGGCGAGTCCGGTGCGTGAGCAAGGTGTCGTGATGAAATGAAAAAGCCTGCAACCCGGTGAGGATTGCAGGCTTTTTCTATAACTACGCCGACTACGCCAAAAAGTTAGAACGACGTGCGAATACCGACGCGCGCCACCGCCTGGTTCTTCGACGACGATTCGGCATTGTCGCCGATCGCCGCGAACACGTCGTGCCCCGAGGCTTTCTGATAGACGCCCTGCGCGTACAGGTCGGTACGCTTCGAGAGCCGATAGTCGGCCATCAGGCCAAACTGATTGCGGTGCGGCGAATTGCGGACGCCCAAATAGGAAATCGACTCGTCGGTGTAAAGATACATCGCGGCGACATACCATGCGGCCGTGATGTTGTACTTCGCGTTGAATTCGAAGTTGTCGAACTTCACGGTGCTGACGGGCACAGTCGGACGATCGACGATATCGGTGTGCGTGTACACGAGGCCGAGCACCGCGGGTCCGATCGTATAGTTCGCGCCAACACCCGCGACGCGCTGCTCCGCCGACAGATACGGCGAGCCGACGACGGCGCCGCTCGAGTTGGCGCTCGCGCCGTCGATGTCCAGATACGCGGCGGCAACCGACAGCGGCCCGTTCAGATAGCGCGCGCCGAGGCTCCAGGCTCGATTGTCGGCGAAGGCGCCCGCCTGATTACTGAATCCATACAGGCCGCCGAACTGCAATCCCGCGTAATCGGCGCTGCTGTATTTCACCGCATTGTTGATACGGAACGATTCGTTGACGTTGTCGGCATCGAACGGATGCGAGAACAGCGTGCCGCCCCAAGCGCCCGCGGCGGTGAGCGGCGAGACGTAGTCGACGATCGAATCGTATTGCCGCCCGAACGTCAGCGTGCCGAAGCGGTTCGACGCGAGGCCGAGATAGGCCTGACGGCCGAACAATTGTCCGTTCGGCAATGCGCTGCCGTTGTTGATGCTGAAACCGTTTTCGAGTTGAAAGACCGCGCTGAGACCGCCGCCGAGGTCCTCTCTTCCTTTCAGTCCCCAGCGATTGCCGAGTTGCTGGGTGCCGCTCACCAAAGCGTAGGCGGAGTGGCCTCCGATGTTGCTGACGTATTCGAGCCCTTCGTCGATGGAGCCGTAGAGTGCGACGCTGCTCTGCGCATAGGCGCCGCTCGTCAGCAAGCCAAGTGCGGATAAGAAGAGGCCTTTCGCCAAGTTCATTTTTTTCCCCGTGCGCCCTGAATACCGCGTTTTTTAAGTACCTTTTGATGACTCGCGATTCTAGGGTGGGAAGCTTTCGCCAAGATTTCAGGTGTTGTTATTGAGTGTTTTGAACAACGGTCATTTAGCGGACATCGCTTTGCCCCGATAACCGGTTAGTCGGACCCGGCTGCGCCAACCCGCGTCTTGTCCGAAATTCGAAAACCCTTGTCCTGATGCCTTTGCCTGCGTCACTTAGACTAGGCTCCATTCGCTGCACGACGCAGCGCAAACAACCGGAGCAACGCACGATGAAAGCGATCCAGTTCAAATCCTTTGGCAACCCTGAAGTGCTCGAATACGTCGATCTGCCGACGCCGCAGGCCGATGCGCAGCACGCGGTCGTGCGTGTCATGGCGGCCTCGGTCAATCCGAGCGACGTAAAGAACGTGTCGGGACACTTCGAACACACGGCCCTGCCGCGCATACCCGGTCGCGACTTTAGCGGCGTGGTCGTGGATGGCCCGCAGGACTGGCTCGGCGCCGAGGTGTGGGGCACCGGCGGCGACATCGGCTTCACGCGCGACGGCACGCATGCCGAGTTCATCGAGGTGCCGCTCGCGGCGTTGTCGCGCAAGCCTGCCACGCTGAGTCACGCGCAAGCGGCGGCGATCGGCGTGAACTTCGTGGTCGCGTGGCTCGGCACCGTCGAATACGCGCGCGTGCAGGCCGGCGAAACGATTGCCGTGATCGGCGCGGGCGGCGGCGTCGGCGGTGCGGTCGTGCAGATTGCGAAGGCACGCGGCGCGCGCGTGATCGCGCTCGACCGTCGTCCGCTCGATGCGAACACGCCAGCTGGCCGCCTCATCGACGCCTACGTGCCGTTTGACGAACGCGCCACCGAACGCCTGCGCGAACTGACCGGCGGCGCGGGCGCGGACGTGGTCTACGACACGGTTGGCGGCGTCGCGTTCGAAACCGCGCTGAGTCTCGCGAAACGGCGCGGCCGCGTGCTCGAAATCAGCGGCACGGGCAAGCGCCGCGTCGAATTCGATCTGATCGATTTCTATCACAACGAGACACAATTGCTCGGTGTGGACAGCGCGAAGCTCGGCGTCGCGGAATCGGCGCCGCTGATGACGGCGCTCGTCGAAGGCTTCGAAAACGGCAAGCTGAGCGCTCCCGCCATCGCGCAGGAATTCCCGCTCGAACGCGCGCGCGAAGCGTATGAAGCGGTCGCAAGCGGCACGCGCGGCCGCGTCGTGATTCGCATGAACGAGCACTGACGAACCGCTCGCCCCCGCCAACCTTCGCATAGGTACCCGAACCATGAAAGCGTATTTGATCTCGCTCGCCGCCGGTGTGCTGGTCGGGCTGCTCTACAGCGTGCTCGACGTGAAATCGCCCGCGCCGCCGACCGTCGCGCTCGTCGGACTGCTCGGCATGCTCGGTGGCGAACATCTGCTTCCGCTCGTGCGGACGTGGCTCGCGTCGGGTCTGCATTGAAGCGACAGCGCACGCCGGTCGTCACACGCTAAGATTGAGGCCAGCGGACCCGCGCGCCGCCCGGCGACGACCAGCAAAGCGTCGCCTCGGAGAACGGGCGGCAATGGATGCGTTGAGGCCGGCACACTTAGCACGCTTGTTGCGGTACGGGTTGCCGTATTTGCGGCAACGTACGTTGCGCGGTAAGCGCGAAGCAAGCTGCCTTGCAGCGGCGCGCGCTTCAATACATGAGCGTCAAATAAGCTTCAATTCGCCAGCCCGCGCGCACGGTCGAGCAGCAAGTCACGCTCGCGCGCATTGCGTGTCATCGCGGCCGCGCGCTCGAACTCGGCGCGCGCTTCGTCGATACGGCCGAGCTTGACGAGCAGATCGCCGCGCACGCTCGGCAGCCAGTGATAATTCGCGAGCGCCGCATCGGCGGCAAGCGCATCGGCAATCTCGAGGCCGGCCGCAGCGCCGAACGCCATCCCCACCGCCACCGCGCGATTCAACTCGACCACCGGCGACGGCGCGACCTGCGCCAACGCATCGTAGAGCGCAACGATCCGCGCCCAGTCGGTCTCGTCGGCGCGCCGCGCGCGCGCATGACACGCGGCGAGCGCGGCCTGCAACGCATACGGCCCGCTCGCGCCGCCGAGCGCATGCGCGTTCTCCAGCGCAGCGAGTCCGCGGCGGATCAGCAGCGGGTCCCAGCGGCTGCGATCCTGATCGAGCAGCAGCACGGGACGCCCCTGCGCATCGGTGCGCGCGCGCATGCGCGAGGCCTGAATCTCCATCAGCGCGACGAGGCCATGTACCTCGCTTTCGCCGGGCACGAGCCCGCTCAGCACGCGGCCGAGCCGCAGCGCTTCCTCGCATAGCGCGGGACGCATCCAGTCGTCGCCGGCCGTAGCCGAGTAGCCTTCGTTGAAGATCAGATAGATCACCTGCAGCACCGACGCAAGGCGCGCCGCGCGCGCATCGGCCTGCGGCACTTCGAACGGCACGCGTGCCGCCGACAGCGTGCGCTTCGCGCGCACGATCCGCTGCGCGATGGTCGGCTCGGGCACGAGAAAGCCGCGCGCGATTTCCTCGGTGGTCAGGCCGCCGAGCAGGCGCAGCGTGAGCGCGACGCGCGCATCGGTCGAGAGCACCGGATGGCACGCGGTGAAGATGAGCCGCAGCAGATCGTCGCCGATGTCGTCGGCGCGCGCGGCATCGAGCGCATCGACGAAATCGGGCACCACGTGTGCCTCGAACGCGTCGAGGTCGTGGCCCAGCTCCTCGCGCTTGCGCGTATGCAGCGCGTCCTGGCGCAAGCGGTCGAGCGCGCGGTTTTTCGCGGTCGTCATCAGCCAGGCTCCGGGATTGTCGGGCACGCCCGCGTCCGGCCAATGTTCGAGCGCGGCCACCAGCGCATCCTGCGCGAGTTCCTCGGCCAGCCCGACGTCGCGCACGATCCGCGCGACGTGCGCGATGACCTTCGCGGCCTCGATGCGCCACACAGCTTCGATCGCACGATGGGTGGCCTGTATCGTCACGGACTTCGCCTCAAGCCTTAGGCCGCTGCCGGTGGCTGCGCGTTCGGGTCCATGTACGCGAGTTCCCATATATGGCCGTCGAGGTCCTCGAAGCCGTGCCCGTACATGAAGCCGTGGTCCTGCGGCGCGCGCGGCGCGGTGCCGCCCGCGGCCAGCGCCTTCGCGACGAGCGCGTCCACTTCCGCGCGGCTTTCGCACGACAGGCACACGAGCACCTCGGTGCCTGTCTTCGGATCGGCAAGCGGCTTGTGCGTGAAATCCTTGAACATGTTCTTGACGAGCAGCATCGCGAAGATGTTCTCGCCGAGAACCAGACACGCGGCCTGCTCATTGGAAAAGCGCGGTTCGAAGCTTAAGCCGAGCGCACTGAAAAATGCCTTCGAGCGTTCGAGGTCGTCGACCGCGAGATTGATGTAGATCTGCTTGTGCATGATGGCGTCCAGTCGGTAGTCGGAGAGGCTCGTGCGTTCAGCGGCGTTTCAGCGGCGTTTCAGCGCCGCTGTGCTTCCAGTTTGCGGAAGTTGTCTATTTCCGGGCCCGGCTCGAAGTCGTCGAGTTCGAACAGTTGCCGCACTTCGATCTCGCCCTCGGCCTGCTCGCCGAACGGCGCGGGAAAACGCCGCGCCCACTCCATCGCTTCCTCGCGCGAGCGCACCTGGATCAGCGTGTAGCCGGCGATCAGCTCCTTGGTTTCCGCAAACGGCCCGTCGACGACCGTGCGCTGGCCGCCGCTGTAGCGCACGCGCCAGCCTTTCGAACTCGGCTGCAAACCGGTTGCGTCGAGCAGCACGCCGGCTTGGGCCAGCTGTTCGTGGTACGCGCCCATCGCGGCGATCAGCGACGCCTCGGGCATCTCGCCCGCTTCGCTCGCGGCCGTGGCCTTGACCAGGATCATGAATCGCATCGTCGTTGCTCCATTTTTTATGAATGATTGATGTTCTGAGTCGGTCGCGATCCGGCGGCGGCCACACCAAGCCCCAAGCCCCAGGCCGTCCGGGTTCTCTCCTTATTCACACGACGAGCCATGCGCGGCCCGATCGACATCCGCGACAGGGCCCCAGGGAAAGTACTTAAAAGATGCGCGTGCCGCTACTTGAAGCACGGCCCGAGCTGGCGGACCTCGACCGTGCACCACGCGGCGGCCGGGCAGGCCTCGGCGATCGCCAGCGCCTCTTCGCGCGTCTCGCAGTCGAGCAGAAAGAAGCCGCCGATCATTTCCTTCGCCTCGGCGAACGGACCGTCGACGAGCTTCGGCTGGCCGTCGCGCACCTGCACGCGCACGGCATCGCTCTGCGACGTCAGCGATTCGGCCGCGAGCAGCTTGCCGCGCGCCTTCAAGCCCTCGGCGAACTGCACCATCTGGCCGTAGACTTCGCGGCCCGCGGCTTCGCCACGTTCGGCGCGTTGATTCGGGGGTTCGACGATGAGGAGCATATAGGACATGGCGTTTCCAGTTGTCGTCAGGGAGCGTCGGTGGTCGATGCCGAGCGCCGGCGCATACCACGCGCGCGGCGGCGGCAAACAGGCCAAGCCAGTCTAGCAAGCGAGAATGACAGCGGCAAACGCGCGGCAGCGGGGCGCGGGGTTGCCCGCTGCCGCGCGTTTGCGCCGAGCTTTTGCGGACACTCCCTCCGTACACCCGTACGCCCGTACCCGCAGGCAGCCCATCGACAACCTGATAAGCAGCCCGCACAACTCATTTGCATGCGCGACACGCCGACGCCGCTTTGAAGTATTCTCCGGGATCGCTCGAACCCGCGCTAAAACGGCCGCTTCACCATCCCGCCGCCAAACCGCATCACCGCGTGACCGCGATTCGCGGCCTCGCCTCATGCACGGGCATCGCGACAAATCGAACAATCCGAGCCTCAGGGGACTTCATGCACCGACCAACCGTGCGCACCGGCATCGCAGCCGCCATCGCCTTTGTCTTTCTTCAACTCGGCGGTTGCGGCGGAGGCGGCGATGCCGGCTCGGGATCGTCAAGCACGCCGGCCGCGACCGCGACCTCGATAAGCGGCACCGTCGCGGCCGGCACTGCGCTCGTCGGCGCCAGCGTCACGCTGATCGACGCGGCCGGCAAGCAGGCCACCGCCACGACCGACACGCAGGGTGCGTACAGCATCGCGGTCAAGGGCATGACCTTGCCGTTTTTCATTATCGCCAGCGCGCCGGGCGGCCTTGCCGCGCCGCTCGCATCCGTCGTCGCGCGGCTGCCGGCCGGCAGCGCGCCGGCCGTCGCCAACGTCACCACGCTGACCACCGCGCTCGCCGCGATGCTCACGAGTTCGGGCAACCCGTTCGATCTCGCCGCAAGCAGCGCGCTCGCGAAAGTCACGCTGCCCTCCGTGCAGATCGCCACGATCACGCTCGACACGATCCTCGCGAACCTGCTCGCACAGAACGGCATCCAGATGGCCGGCTTCGATCCGGTCGGCACCGCGTTCACGCCGAATCACACGGGCGCCGATGCGGTGATCGATTCGGTCTCGGTCGTGACGAGCGCCAACGGCGGCTCGTCGCTCGTGTCGAACGCGGCGCCGGGCACGGCCGTCGCGCTCGACAACAAGACCGCGCAGGGCACGGTGCTCGCCGCGTCGCCGGTAGCGGCGAACTATCTGGAGCCGCTCGCGGCGCTGCTTACCGCGTGTGCCGCGAGCGGCACGCTCAACGCGTCGTGCGCGCCCGCCATCGACGCCGACTACAAGGAAAGCGGTTCGACCGATCTTGCGATCGCGCACGGCCTGACGGACGCGGTGCTGACCGGTGCGGTGTTCGGTTCGCCGAAGACGCTCGCCTTTTTCGCGCGCAACGGCCAGCAGCTCGCGCTCGTGCAGTTGCCGCTCACGCTGGCGAGCGGCACGCCCGCCGTGCTCTACAGCATCGCGCAGCCAGTCGCCACGCCGGTCGCGCTCGCGAACGGCGCGCAGCTCGGCTGGGACCTGATCGGCGATCAGTCGTCGTTCGCGGTGGCGATCAAGTCGCAAATCGAGCGCCGCACGTTCCTCGATACGCGCCTGAACGACGTGAACCGTTACGAATCCGGGCTCGACATTTCGATCCCGGCCGCCGCGAATCCGAACGTCTATTCGGCGTCGGTCACGGGGCCGGGCCTTGCCGCGCCCGTGTGGCTGATGCCGCGCAGCGCGTCGGGCAGCGGCACGCTCGGTCTTGCCGATAGCATGCTGAGCGCGCCGCCCATCGCGCCCGCGACGACCACAAGCAACACCTCGCTGTACCGCTGGTCGTGGCAGTCGCTCTCGTCGACGGCGAGCTTCACGCCGCCCGCGTCGAGCGGCGACTACGCGGCGCAAGCGCTCGATGCGGGCAGCGTGCCGCTCTATTCGACCTACACCGTGACGTTCTACGACAAAAACGGCGCGCAGCTCGGGCAAGCGGCGGTGATCAATCCGGGCAGTCCGCTCGGCGCGGCGGCCGGCGGCTCGGTCGCCTGGCCGTCGCTGGCGATGAACGACGCGACGACGCAGTTCCTCACGCCGGGCACGCAACTCGCTGCCGCACAGTACGCGCTGAGCGTAACGTGGTCGAGCCTCGTCAACGGGATCAATCCCGCGTATCCGGTCACGTCGGCGCAGATTCAGGCGACCGCGCAGACAACAGCGGGTCTCGAAGCCGTCGACGGTTTCTCGGTCGGCCAGCCGAACAACACGACAGTGGGGCAATATCAGACGACGGTCAGCGCGGGCGTGGATGCATCGGGCACGCAGAGTTGCACGAACTGCCCGTTCCCGGCGCTGGCCACGGGCGGCTCGCGGCTCATCGATCTTGGCGGCGGACGGGACGGCATCGCGTTCCACGACGTTACGCAGTACAACGACTGACGACCAGGGCTGGATGTGTCTCGTCTTGCGCGCGTTTTTGCCTCACGCGCGCCGAATACGAAAAACGCCCCACGTTGGGGCGTTTTTCGTTTTTCGTATGCTGTGTGTCGGTGTGTTGCCGCTCGCTCAGACCGCTTCGGCGAGCGAATGCACCTGCGCGGACCGCATCAGACGTTCAATCATTTTCGCTTCCGCGTTCGCGATTTCGCTCAGCGAGGCCGCCGACAACTGGCCGTCGAAAATCGCCAGCGCGGTACACAGGCGCGCGTAGTCGTCGTCTTCGAGCGACCAGCGGCCGCTTTCGCGCTCGCGCGCGTCGAGCCGCACCATCGCCGCATGCGCGCTTTCGATGTCGGCAAACGCGTCCTCGCCGAGACCAAGCCGCGCCAGTTCCTGCGATATCAGCAGATGCCGGCTCAGTGTCGTATGCGAGCCGCGCGCGCCGTGGCCGCGGCGGAAAGCATCGAGCGCGGCATAGGCTTGCAGCAGCATCGTCTGCGTGACCGGTTCGTGGGCGGTGCGGCTATGGGTCAACGCGCGCAATAACGGGGACATGGCCGACCGGCCGTGCTTGCGAACTCGCGATTTACTGGACATATCGATTCATTCTCCTTCTCACTGCTCCTGCGCGGCCCGATTCCGGTCCGCGCCGGCGGCAAACGCCGCTCTCTCTCATCCGACGCATCTGGCGCCCGTCAGTTCACCACGCAACGCACGAAGCGTTGCTGCGTTGCCCGCCATTGCCTGACCGTAGCGCAGAATGCAATGCCCGCATATCGGTTCGAACCCGCCGGAAACAAGTCGGGCAATCCACGATGACGAAAAAAAACCCTGTTCCGCGAGGAACAGGGCTGACAGGATGGAACCGTCGTACATGTGCGTGGAGCCTGCCGACTTCTAACCACCAAACCTGCAAAGCTGTTGCTACGTGTACTGCTACCGCGATGACTGCTGCGTCAAACATTGTTTGAAACATTCGCTTCAACCCGCTACTTTACGGCGACTGCAATTTCTACCGTATGCGCGGGTACTGCTACTGCATACAGCCGGCCCCTCGTTTTTAACTGCGCCTGGCCGCCCCCTGCTGATTCGCGCCTGTTTTTCTGGGTGGATTGCGCGGTGTGTTCACTGCCTCTACTGCGGTGCGTCTACTGCGTACTACCCATGCAACTGCTCACTGCGAACTGCCACTGCCCTGCTGCTCGCCGCGCTCGACTGCCACGGCGTACGGCCATCAACGGTACGGTTCAAACACGACGCAGAAGAAGAGTGCGTCGATGGGCTCGGTGATTTGTCGCTCCATGGAAAACAGTGTAGGCGAGCACATACGGAAGCAATTGCGCGAAGCGAGGGGCATTGGCGGGTTAATTTGCCGAATCGATGTAACAACGGGACTTTGGTCAGACGTAAGTGGAGGGAACGTGCGGGCATTTTTTCTTGTAGCGCTCGCGGTGATACGTTTGCGCCCGTCCGCAAACATCTTCTATCGCCGGAACGCACGCCTCGCGCGTGACGGCTCGTTCGAGCGCCGGATGTCCGCGTTGCATGACAAAGTGGCAAGGCCGGGATGATCGCGTGGTAAAAAGACGCGGCCGGCGCGACAATTCTTATTCGCGCTCCATGCGCCGAAACGCGCCCGAACGCGCCGAAAAAATTGCCGATATGTCCGCCCGATTCACAGCAGAACGATCCAGCCTGAGCCTGCGTCCCGCGCTCCCCGACGACGAAGCGTTTCTGCTCGCGCTACGCAAGGCCACGATGACCGAGCATCTCGACCGAGCCGGCGAACCGACCGACGCCCATCGCGCGCGCCTGCTGCATCGCTACGAGGTGGCGCAGGTGATCTGCATCGACGGCGCGCCTGCGGGTCTGCTCAAGGCGTATCGCAGCGACAACGGATGGTTCGTCGAACAATTGCAGATCGCACCGGCGTTGCAAGGACGCGGCATCGGCGGGCAGGTGCTGCGCATCGTGCTGCGCGCCGCCGAGGCCGATGCGCTGCCGGTCACATTGCACGTACTCAAGGGCAATCGCGCGAAACGGCTGTACGAGCGCCTCGGCTTCGAGACCGTCGGCGAGGATGAGACCCAGTTTCACATGCGCCTCGCACCGCGCGCCGCGGCGGAAAGCGAAGCAGAATGAATGTCGGATAAAGACAGGTACAGCATGAACACCGATACGATCTTTCGTGATTCGTCAGCTATCGAAAGCTGGCACGCACACATCTATTTCGATGCGGCAAGCCGCGACGCCGCATGGACGTTACGCGAGCAGATCGCGGCACACTGGGGCGACAAGCTGCAGATCGGCCGCTTTCACGAACGGCCGGTCGGCCCGCATCCGATGTGGTCGTATCAGCTCGCGTTCACGCAGGCGCAGTTCGGCGACGTGGTCGGCTGGCTCACGCTCAATCACGGCGCGCTCGACGTGTTTCTGCATCCGAATACCGGCGATGCCTTGCGCGATCATCGTGATGCGGCGGTGTGGATTGGCCGGTCGTATCAACTGGTGTTGAAGGCGTTGATGTAGGCGGGGCGCTCGATATCGTTCGAGGAAGGCGGGCGACGCGTTATTGCGTCATGGTGTCATTGCGTTATCGTGCCCGCTTGCATGTTCGCTTACATGTTCGAATACGAGCTACACCAGCCACGCGACGCGACCTGCTTGTCGCCGAACAACGTGCAGCCGCCGTACGTATCCGACGCCTTGCCCTGGAATAGCGAACACGTCGCGCACGATTGCCCGGCCGCGAAGTTCGGGAATTTCGCCTTATCGACTTTCGATGCGTCCTCGGTATAGCCGACCGCCTTCGCTTGCGGATCGGATTCGCTCAGCATATTGGCCGGGCTGGCCGCGAAAGCGGTGCGGGACAGTGCGAGCGCTGAACCCGCGCTGACGCTCAACAAAAGAAAATGACGGCGTGATGTTTTTTTCATTTCCGTATGGCTCTGAATGGGTTTCGGATGGGGACTCGTGTGGGGTGGCGCGGGACCATGTTCGACGCAATTGGCAGGTTCGCGGTCGATCGCGGCGAGCGTTGCGCGGTATGCGTTCGTTGAAGAAGGTAACGACAGACGAATATATATCACGCATGGAGCGAGGCCATGCGGTGGGTTGACTTGGACCCGCTGCTTTTATGGTCGGATCGGATCAGGCCAGTCGTTCCGGGCGATATTCGCCGGACCACATCCAGCGTACTTCGGCAGGTGGCATGTCGAGTCGTAGGTGTGGCTTGAACCTGTCGCCAGCTCGTACCACCGCCTTGCCGACTATTCCGGCTTGCGTCCAGCTTTCCCATAGGCCTGTTTCAGGACACACCATGCCGGTGCGCAAATCCATCATGCCGTACTTCTGGCGCTTGGCGAGGTGGCGTTGTTCCAGTTCTTCGGGTGTCAGATAGTGACGGCTGATGCCGAGGTTACGTAAATCAACGGCCTTTCGTACTTTCGAAAGCTTCGCCTCTCCGCCACCCTGATCTCTCCATTCGCCCAGATAGCCGAGACCCACATACACATCAAAAAGCGAATCTGGCGGCATTGGAAGACGATAGTTGAACCCGAAGAAATTCTCGGGGTAAAACCTTGATGCATCGGCGACTCCGACTGGTACGAAAAAGTCTCCCTGTTCGATGCGTACACCGTCTATCGATTCGCCCCGGACCAGACGGTGCAGACCCAGGCTTTCGAAGCGTTCGTAGGGTATGTTTGTGTGAATGTCATCGCTGATCTTGATGGCAAAGGAATCGATACAGGGTTTTCCATCGACTAGCTTGAGCTTGTTGTAGATGAAGTAAATCGACATCACACCTTCCTGGTAATACGCGTATTTAACCAGGTCTATCTGTTCCGACTGATATTGCGGTTTGCCAAGGCGCCGTGTTACGTCATCGAACGTGATTTGCCCTGCGATCCATTGCAGGCCGATTTCTGTGAAGCGCAACAGTTGTTCCTGCTCCCGAGCGGACATGGGTTTGGGAATGTCCTGCAAGTCACTTCCCGTCGCTGAAGGCAGAATGGTCTGCGCTTGAAGAGTCGGGATGCTCATGAACAAAAACACAAGGAACACTGCACTCATTTTCCGCATGCGTGTAAAGCCCGTAATGGCCGGCTTGCATGAAATAGCAACCAGCCATATCTCCACAGTAAAATTGGACACACCGCGATTTATGGATCGGATCAAGCCAATCGCTCCGGACGATACTCACTGGCCCACATCCAGCGCACGTCAGCAGGCGGCATGTCGAGTCGTAGATATGGCTTGAACCTGTCGCCAGCTCGTACCACCGCCTTGCCGACTATTCCGGCTTGCGTCCAGCTTTCCCATAGGCCTGTTTCAGGACACGCCATGCCGGTGCGCAGGTTCATCATGCCGTACTTCTGGCGTTTGGCGAGGTAACGCTGCTCAAGTTGCTCCGGCGTTAAATACCAGCGGGTGATCTTGATACTGCGCAGGTCGCGCGGGTTTTGCAGGCTTCGGAATTCGGGACCGTCGTGTCCGTATTTTCCTTTATATGTCACTGTGACATACACGTCGTATAGGGAATCAGGTGGTAGTAGTTGACGATAGACAAAATCGACAGTGTCGGGGTCACCCCCAATGATTACGCCTCGAGGTGAAAAGTAGGAGCTTCGCTCGTTACGCACACCGTCAATCGATTCGCCTCT
>NZ_JAAGPS010000013.1:0-84579 GCF_017105025.1 Paraburkholderia sp. Ac-20336
CTCAACAGGCAAACCTTCCTCTTTACTGTGTGAGACTCTTGATACTTTTGCCTCGACCCGATCCGAAGATCAGGTCCGCACCCCGCATCAAGCGCCCACACTTATCGGCTGTTGGTTTTTAAAGATCAGTCCGCTCACTCAACCATGCCCAACACCACCCGGCACCGCTTCGTTTGCGTCGCTGCGTCTGCAGCAGAGAAACGAGATTATGGAGACTTTCCGGCACGCCGTCAACAGGTTTTAACACACTGCCCAACCTGCCTGCGCCGCGAAAACCCCTGCCATCCAGGGCCTCCCGCTTCCCCGTGCCCCGCTGGGCGGAACACGAAAGAGCGGAATTCTAGCGGGACCGGATACGACTTGCAAGTACGAATTCAGGGTTTTCCTTAGCGACCCTTGCCGAGGCCGTCCACTTCGCCAACGGCAGGCACCTTCGCATCAGGAGCCAAAGCCCCCGCGGTCGGCGCGCCAATCGCCCAGTCGTGCAGCACGGTATAAGCGACCGCCAGCAAAGTCGGTCCGATGAAAACGCCGAGGAAACCAAATGCCAACGCCCCGCCAAGGATGCCCAGCATCACCAGGATCAGCGGCATATCGCTATTCTTGCCAATCAGGATCGGCTTGATGACGTTATCGGACATACCAACGACCAGCACGCCCCACACGACCAGAAAGATCGCCCACCCTGTCACGCCCCCCTGATACAGCCAGATCGCGGCAGGCAGCCACACGATGACCGGACCGCCCGGCACCACCGACAGAAAAAACGTCGCCAGCCCAAGCAACGCCGGAGCCGGCACGCCTGCAATCCAGCAGCCGAACCCTGCGAGAATGGCCTGCACGAGTGCCGTACCCAGAATCCCGTAGACCACGCCCTTCACCGTGCTGCCCGCCAGCGCGAGCAGATAGTCGGCGCGCTCACCGGCAATACGCCGCATGCCCGCATTCAGCCACGCGGCCGCACCTTCGCCGCCGATATAAAAGAAAAACGCCAGCACAATGCTCAGCGCCAGCAACCCCAGCCCGTGCGTCACGGCAATCGCCGCCGCCAGAATCCACTTGCCGGCGGGAGCCGCGAACGTGTGCAACTGCGCGATCAACTCCGAGTTGCTGCTCGTCACCCGCTCCCAGAAGGCTTCGATGCTCGAACCGACGAGCGGGATTCGCTGCACCCACGGCGGAAGATCCGGCAAGCCCGACTCGAAGAGTCTTTGCACCAGCGCCACGATATCGTGAACATGCGCACCGAATGCAAACCCCGCATACACGAATGGCCCAAGCACAACAACCAGAATGATCAGCACGATCAGCATCGCGGCCAGCTTGCGGCGCCCGCCGACCGCGCTCGTGAGCCGCCGGTAAAGCCCCCACGAGCTATAGCTGAGAATGGCGCCCCACAGCAGCGCGGTCGTGAAAGGTGCCAGCACCAGCAACGAGCCGCCCACGAGAACGATCAACGCGAATACAGCGGCAAGACGTTCGATCAGTTGATCCGATTTCACGATGAATCTCCTATTGCGCCAGGCCATGGCGATGAATTGACATACGCCTGTCAGGCGCCCGCGAAACGCCGTCAGTATAGGGGCGAGTCGCGCGTCCTGAGTGACTTATGCCATTCGGCCAGGAGAACATGAGCCACGCGCGCAAAGAAGCGGCTTTCCCGTCACGAAACGATCCGATTCATGTGCCAATGCTGGCTAAACGGTATAGCGTCCCGGAAAAGATTAGAATATAAGGTTCCGTGCCTCCAATTTTTCCGGATTTATGCGCTCGCGAATCGCCAAACGTCTCCCTCCCGATGCCGACAAGCTTGTCGGTCTCTCGCTCGCGCTTTTCGCGTCGGGCAGCCGCACCGAAGATCGCTTCTGGGAAGCCAAGCTCGATGCGTTGCTGGCCAGGATCGTGCGCAACGCCAACCAGACCACGCTGGACGCCGCGCTCGATCATCTGCAGCAAAACCACCCCGACGCCTATGGCGCGCTCGCCGACATGGCGGAAACCCATAGCGAGTCGTTCCTCATCGAGCACGAAGGCGCGCCCTACGAAGCGCTGCTGATCGCCGCGCCCGTGCTCGCCTGGACCCGCTACGTGATTCCGTCCGGCCCGCTCAAGACCGACGCGGCCGACGCCTTGCGCGCGCATCTGCAGGCGCACGTGCTCGCGGCAAACACGCGCGTCGCGATGGCGCCGTTCCTGTACAGCATCGACCAGTTGCCGCGCCATCACGTCGAAACGTGGCGCATCGCCCAGCAGCTCGCGCAAGCGGCGCTCACCGGCGGCAATGCCAGGCTCAATTTCGGCGAGTTGCCGGAAACCTCGCCGATTCTCGCCGACCCGCGCTTCCTGCTGGCCGTCGTCGCAGCGCCGGTAGGCGAGGCGACCTTCCGTTGGCAGGAAGAAGAGCACGGCAGCCGCATCGAGCGCGGCCAGTGTCTCGAGCAATGGGCCACACAAGGTGGCGCGAATCTGTCGCTCGTGCTGCCGGGTTGCGAATTCGAGTGCCTGTTGCCCGACGCGTACTACTCAGCCTGCCGCGATGCCGACGAAAGCGTGCGTCCTCACACCGTGCGGACCGCCGTGCGTTATCTATTTGACACAATTGGCGCGGCGCCGCAGGACCTTCGCGCGGTGGTCGCCGGCTTCGGCGAACGACGTATCGACGAGTACCGTGTCGGCTTCACGCGCAAGGGCAGCAACGACGTGATTTACGGTGTCGTGTGGCCGCTCTACGGTCGCGAAAACGGCGAGCCGGGCATCGACGAAGAACCGCAGGAGACCGCCGGCTCGGACGACCCGCTCGAGGAAATCGTCGCACTGCTCAAGGAGACAGGCATTACTGACGTGCGTCGCCACGCGGGCCGCTTCGAGCCGGAATATTGCGACGACTGCGGCGTGCCGCTCTACGCAGACCCGCTCGGTGAGATCGTCCACGCGGAAATGCCCGAAGACGCGGAGCCCGCGCAACCACATTTCCATTGAATCTCGACGCCAGCTTCAACGCGTTATCGCAAAAAAGCCCCGCCTCGTGCGGGGCTTTTTGTTGGCGTAGCCGCGCGTCCTATGCCTTTCGGACAGCCGTCAAATCCGAGGGAATTTGTCATCATAGGACTGGTGACGCATGAAAGTGAGTGAGCCCGGTTCATGAACCGCACGAGTGCGTCGCGCTATTTCGCCCGATTAATCTGGAGACATGCATGCGCTTCTCGATTCTCAATTCAAACGCGGAACGACGTGACGGACTCAAGGCCCTGCTGAGGCAGATCGACCGGCTGGCGCGTTTTACCGAAGCCCAGGACTGACGTCAGCTCGAGCGTCCGTTCAAGCGCTATGTGCCTGATCTCGTCGTGATCGACTGGCAGGACTGGATGTCGGTTCTGGATGTCCGTCACCTGCTCAGCGACTACCCCGACCTGCGCATCGCCGTGCTGACCGACGGCACCCCGCCCGCCCTCGTGCGCGCGCTGCTCGACGAAGGCGTGCTCGGCGTCGTGCCGCGCGACACCGATCCGTGTCTCATCGTGCGCGCCTTCGAAATGGTGCTGCTCGGCGGTCATTACGTGCCGCCCGGCGCACTCGCGCTCGATCCTCCGTTGCCATCCGACACCGCGATCCGTCTGTTCGATGAAAAAAATCCGCCGCCGCGCCGCAACCGCCTCTCGAGCGGACTGTCGCCGCGCCAGGAGCAGATCATGCGCTGCGTTCACATGGGCAGCACGAACAAGATGATCGCGCGCACGCTCGGCATTAGCGAAGGCACGGTCAAGATCCATCTGACCAGCATCTTCCAGCAGCTCGGCGCCCCCAATCGCGCCGCCGCGGTCGCGCTTTACAACGGCTGGCTCACGAACCATCTGCAAGTGCTGCACAACAACGGCGAAAGCTCCGCGCGGCCGGTAACGATGGGGCAGACCGGCGCGACTCCGCTGCGACGTCATAAGCGCGCGCGTTTTCAGTATCCGTTGCCAACCAGCGACACTACCCCGGCGCTGCCCATGGCCGCCGAACCCACGACATCGTATGGCGACCCGCCGCATCCCACGCTCCCGCCGAAGCCACTCACACCGGGTTCGACATAACGGCCGGCGTCATACGCGGCATGTCCGCGCGCGTGCGCCCAGAGAGCGGTGGCGGGAGCTGGCATGGAATCCGCTCACACCTTTTCCCGTCCAACGAGTAATATGAGACACATGGGTTTCCTATACACACCGCTTCCGTTCTGGGTCGCTGTCGGCGGCTGGGTTGCCACTGCGATGATGGTCGCGCTCGCGCTGTGGAAAAATCCTTTCAAAAGACTTCAGGACGGCACACTCCAGCACGTATGGCTCGCGATCATTGTCGCGGTGTCGGTGCTGTGGGCGAGCAATGCCTGGCTCGACGACGGCACCGTCATGCATCTGCTCGGCGCCACGCTCTTCGTCACGCTCTTCGACTGGCGGCTCGCGCTGGTCGCCATGGCGTTCGTCACGGGCCTTGCCGCCGTCGTCTTCGATGCGCCATGGCAAGGCATCGCGCTGACGTTCCTCGTGTACGGCGCGCTGCCCGTCGGTATCTCGACCCTGCTCCAGCGCATCTGCATCGCGTGGCTGCCACGCAATCTCTTCATGTTCATCTTTGGCCAGGGCTTCGTTTCTCCCGCCATTGCCGTATCACTGACCGTCGCGGCGGCGCTCGGCCTTCATGTCGCGCTGGCCGGCGGCTCGACAACCGTGGTGCCGGCCGGCTATGCGCTCAGCGTGCTGCTGCTCGCCACCGGCGAGGCGTGGTTTACCGGCATGGCAACCGCGCTGATCGCGGTTTACCGTCCCGCCTGGGTAACCACGTACGATGTCCGCCGATACCGCTTGGGCGGCCCACGCACCTGAGGATTCGTGCGTTGCTGCGAGCGCCGGTGCGTATCTGTGATAATTCAACGCCTGGTCGCGTGAGATTCAGCGAGCGTTCGCGCCAAGACTAGCCCGAATATTTGCAGCAAGATTGAACTCACCCTTTTGCAAGGCATCTTATTTGCCTCATCCCCCCATTAGCGTCTGAAGAACTAGATGGATCGCACCAACGTACCGCGCCGATTGCTGCGGGTGGTCGGCCGGCTGGCAGCCTGCGCAGCGAGTCTCTCGCTCATCTGCACTGCCCCCGCATTCGCCGATCAACTCGAGCAGCACAACGACCTCGTCAACAAGTTTATCAACGACATGCATGCGGACCCGCTCGTCGCGGACTGTGCCGCGCACGGCGACTTCGTCGCCAGCACGTCGACCGCATTCGATCACGTCGAATTTCCACCAAGCTCGTTCGATAGCGCCCACTCGTCCGTCACACCGTGGAACGATTCGTTCGACGAAGGCAAGCAGCGCGTCAAGGTGGACAGCATCGTCACCGTCGAAGGCGTCGGCGTGCCCCAGAACGGCGCCAGCGACCCCGCGGACCTGAAATTCCGCTGCGGCTATGTCGGCTCGCAGATGCTGGCGTTCAGCTGGAACGATCCGGTGCCGCCGAACCGTGCGCATAGCGAGGGATCGCGAGGCGCCTCGGGCAAGCATAAAGGCGGCAAGGGCAAGCACTCGGCGAGCGGCAAGACGTCGAAGAAGTCGGCAGCGAAGTCGTCGAAATCGGGCTCGGGTAAAGCGTCGCGCGCGACCTCGGGCAAATCGGCCACCAAAAGCACAGCGAAGAAAAAGAGCAAATAACGGCGTGGCGTTGATCGACTCGCGTCAACGCCGGCAGCTCGCTCGTCATTCCAATAAGAAAGCGGCGCGCACCGAAAAGTGCGCGCCGCGTTTCTTGCGCCCGTCCGTCTTTTACGCGAACGTCTCCACGTGCCGCAGAATGGCCTGCAACATCGCGGCGCCAAGCGATGCGCTGCGCTCGCCGTTCCAGCCCACGCGTTCATCGGGCAGATTGGCGTTGTCCTTGAACGGCATTTCCAGCGTCAGCGAGAGGCAGTCGAATTCGTTGCCGATGTACTTCGACGCGAGCTTCAAAGCATCCTCGCGATACTTGCTCGCCGCATAGCCATGCTTGTCCTGGAAATCGGGGCTCGCGTGCCTGAACGCCTCGATAAACGCCTTCTGCTCGAGCGCCTGCCGTTCGGTGAAACCCGGCAGCATTTCGGAGCCCGCGACGAACACATAAGGCAGCGCCTCGTCGCCGTGGATATCGAAGAACAGATCGCAGCCCGTCGCGTGGATCGCGTCGCGCACCACCAGCACTTCGGGACTGCGCGCGGCGTCCGGCTCCATCCATTCGCGATTCAGGTTCGCGCCGGCTGCGTTGGTGCGCAGATTGCCGTGCACGCTGCCGTCCGGATTCATGTTCGGCACGATGTGGAACACGGCGTGGTCGTAGAGCTTGCGCGCGACCGGGTCGCCGGCCCAATCGCCCCAGCCGACGAGACGTTTCACGAGCCCTTCGATGAACCATTCGGCCATCGTCTCGCCGGGATGCTGGCGCGCGATCAGCCAGACCTGCTTTTTCGGCGTGGCGGGGGCGGCATCGTCGGCCTCCGGCGTCGCCAGCGTGAGCAGCGAAATGGGCCGCCCTTCGACGCTCCTGCCGAGCTCGGTGAGCGATGCGTGCGGCATCTGCTGCACGGCGCCGAGAAACTCCGCATGGCGTTCCTCGCTATACGGCTCGAAATACGCGTAGTAGATGCTGTCGAAATCGGGCGTGTGATCGATCGTCAGCACGCGGCCGTCATACGAGGTCGGCACGCGAAACCAGTTCACGCGGTCATAGCTCGCGACCGCCCGGTAATCGCGCCAGCCTTCCGCGAACGCGCACGCGGCGGCGTTCTCGAAGGTCATCACGCAGCGCTCGCCGGCCGTGCCGGACAGACGGAAATAGAACCACTGCGCGAATTCCGCGTGGCTGTCGGGCCGCACGCGCAGGCGGATATGGCCGGCGTCCTCGCAGGACAGCACTTCGACCGCCCCCGCGTCGAAATTGCTCGTAATCGATAACGTCATGAGATCCTTCCTGCCCGTGTGCAACGGACGGTTTATTCCGCGATGCGGCGGCGAAATACGTAGGTGGAATCGTTCGAGGCCTCGGCGCTGAACGCATAGCCTTCTGAGTCGAACGCCTGCAGCTGCTCGGGCTCGTCGAGGCGATGCTCGACCGCATAACGCGCCATCAGACCACGCGCGCGTTTTGCGTGGAAGCTGATGATCTTGTAGCGGCCGCCCTTCCAGTCCTCGAACACCGGCGTGACGACCGGCGCTTCGAGCAGCTTCGGCCTGACCGACTTGAAGTATTCGCCCGACGCGCAATTCACGAGCACGCGCGAGCCCGCGGCGTTCTTCTTCAATTGCGCGTTCAACGCCTGCGTGATCCGCTCGCCCCAGAACGCATACAGATCCTTGCCGCGCGGATTGACGAAACGCGTGCCCATTTCGAGCCGGTACGGCTGCAGCAGATCGAGCGGACGCAGCAGGCCGTAGAGGCCGGACAGCACGCGCACATGATTCTGCGCATAGTCGAGATCGGCGGACGACAGCGTCTTCGCGTCGAAGCCTTCGTAGACGTCGCCGTTGAATGCGAGCACCGCCTGCTTGGCGTTGTGCGTGCCGAATTGCGGCGACCAGTCGGCGTAACGCTGGAAATTGAGGTGCGCGAGCTGATCGGAGATGCCCATCAGCGAGGCGATCTGTTGCGGCGACAAACTGCGCAGGCCGTCGATCAGTTCGGCTGCGTCGTCGACGAAATCGGGAATCGTGTGTTTCTTGACGTGCGGCGGGGTTGCGTAGTCGAGCGATTTCGCCGGCGACAGAACGATTATCATAGAGGCTTGCATGCAGGCACGCCGTGCCTGGCGGTCAAAGACGAAAGCCAGATTGTAACGAATGCCCGGTTCCCACGCCTCAAGCGGCGCCTTGCGCGTCGTGCTCGATTCCAATGTCTGGATCGATATTCTCGTGTTCGACGACCCGCATACGCGGCCGATCGCGGCCGCGCTCGAAAGCGGCGCGCTGGCCGCGCTGATCGACGCGCGCTGCCTCGCCGAGCTAACCTACGTGCTCGACTATCCGCAATTCGCGCACAGGAACGTCGACAAGACGGCGGCGCTCGCGTTCGTCGCGCGGTTCGCGCAGATGGTCGAGCCGCCGGCCACCGTCGAACCCGCCGAGGGCGTACGGCCGCTGCCCCAATGCAAGGATCGCGACGACCAGAAGTTTCTCGAACTCGCGCACACAGCACGGGCTGACTGGCTCGTCTCGAAGGACCGCGCGGTGTTGAAGCTCGCGAAGCGGATCGCGCGCGATTTCGGCTTCCAGATCGCCCAGCCGGCGCCGTTCGTCGCGGCTGCGGGCATTGCGCAGAATCTGCCCGTCGCAACGACGCCCTGACGCTTTTCGAGAACCCGGCCCACCCATCGCCCAGCTACGAACCACGCCATGAACGCACCGCACGACACGTCCGCCAGCCCTACGTTTCCGTCCCGCCTGCCGAACGTCGGCACGACGATCTTCACCGTGATGAGCGCGCTCGCCGCGGAAAAAGGCGCGGTGAATCTGGGCCAGGGCTTTCCCGACTTCGCCTGCGATCCGCGCATCGTCGACTCGGTCGCGAACGCGATGCGCGACGGCCACAACCAGTACCCGCCGATGGCGGGCGTTCTGCCGCTGCGTCAGGCGATCGCGGAGAAGATCGCGAATCTGTATGGGCGCCGCTACGACGCAACGAACGAAATCACCGTGACGGCGGGCGCGACGCAGGCGCTCTTGACCGCGATTCTCTGCACCGTCCATCCCGGCGACGAAGTGATCGTGATCGAGCCGACCTACGACAGCTATCTGCCGTCGATCGAACTGGCGGGCGGCAAGCCGGTCTTCGTCACGCTCGAAGCGCCCGACTACGCGATCCCGTTCGACAGGCTGGCCGCCGCGATCACGCCGAAAACGCGGCTCATCATGATCAACACGCCGCACAATCCGACCGGCACAGTGTGGCGCGCGGAGGACATGCGCAAGCTCGAAGAGATCGTGCGCGGCACCAACGTGCTGATCCTCTCCGACGAAGTGTATGAGCACATGGTCTACGACGGCGCGCCACACGAAAGCGCCGCGCGCTATCCGGAACTCGCGCAGCGCAGCTTCGTCGTGTCGAGCTTCGGCAAGACCTACCACGTGACGGGCTGGAAGGTCGGCTACGTGGCGGCGCCCGCCGCGCTCACGGCCGAGTTCCGCAAGGTGCACCAGTTCAACGTGTTCACCGTCAATACGCCGATGCAGATCGGCCTCGCCGATTACATGAAGGACCCCGCGCCCTATCTCGATCTGCCGGCGTTTTATCAGAAGAAGCGCGACTTCTTCCGCGCGGGTCTCGCGAACTCGCGCTTCAGGCTGCTGCCGTGCACGGGCACCTACTTCCAGTGCGTCGACTATTCGGCGATCAGCGATCTGCCCGAAGCCGAATTCGCGCAATGGCTGACCGGCGAGATCGGCGTCGCGGCCATTCCGGTCTCGGCGTTCTACCACGAGGCGCACGAGTCGGGGGTGGTGCGCTTCTGCTTCGCCAAGCAGGAAAGCACGCTCGCCACCGCGCTCGAGCGGCTCGCGCGGCTTTGAGATGCTCCGCGCGATGTCACGAACGAATCCACGTTCCCGGCCATCGCGCATCGTTGCATGGGCGTGTGTGTTACGGCCTGCTTTGTGGTCTGCGTTACATCCGGCCCCACGGCCCGGGTCACAAGCCGATTCACAAGCCGGCTCACGGCCAGCTTCACGCCCCCACCCACACCCCTGCGCAGGCCGTCACACGCCCCACACGCCTCTTTCATCAGGCCGCGCGCGACGCCGCGATATACGCCTTGAGATCATCGGTCACGCGCTGCGCGGCGGGCCGAGCCTTGATCGTCTTGACGTAGCTCTTCCAGTCGATCCCCGCGTCGAGCAGAAAGTCGCGGCCGTAGATGGTCTGCGTCGCCGAGCCCACGAGCGGCAGGTGCACGTAGCCGGAGATATCGGCGACGCTGAAATGCTCGCCGCACAGATACGGCGCGAACTTCGCGATCCGCTTGAAGCCGGCGATGTGATGCGCGAGCAGCTTCTCGACGCGCCCCTTCGTTGCGTCGCTCACCGTGCCGCCGAAAAACGATTCCTTGTACAGATTGCGCGCCGTCAGTTCGAGATGCACGTCGACGAAGGCGATCATCTCGCGCTCCTTGGCCGCCTGCCACGGATCGGCAGAGAAGATCCGCCTGTCGGGAAAGCTCGCGGCGAGATATTCGACGATGCATTGCGATTCGCACAGATCGCCGTTCGCGGTCTGCAGATACGGCACCTTGCCAAGCGGCGAATGCGCGAGCAGCGCCTCGTCCTGGCTCGGCTTCACGAGCACCTCCTCGAACGGAATGCCGTGCTCGAGCAGCACGAACTTGACCTTGTTGTAGTAGTTGGACAGTGCGAAACCGCAGAGCTTCAACATCGGATGCCTCCTTCTTTTCGGTTGTTCGAGCCCGCGCATCGCAATCGAAGCAGCGGCTTTCCATTAAATCATCCAGTAAATTGCACGATCGTGCTATTCTAAAATAACCATGGAGTCGAGCA
Source organism: Paraburkholderia sp. Ac-20336 (assembly GCF_017105025.1). Taxonomy (NCBI): domain Bacteria; kingdom Pseudomonadati; phylum Pseudomonadota; class Betaproteobacteria; order Burkholderiales; family Burkholderiaceae; genus Paraburkholderia; species Paraburkholderia sp. Ac-20336. Next base: position 10,545 of record NZ_JAAGPS010000013.1, read on the forward strand.
TCGCAATGAACTCTCGCAATTTCAGTATCGAGACCATCGGCATTGTCGGAACCGGTGCAATGGGCCGCGGCATCGCGCAGATCGCCGCGCTCGCGGGCCTGAGCGTGCGGCTCTTCGACACCAACTCCGCTGCCGTCGGCGCCGCGCGCGATTACCTCGCGGACACTTTCGCCAAATTGACGGCCAAAGGCAAGCTCGAGCAGTCGCGCTCGCTGGCCGCGCTCGCGAACGTGAGCGGCGTGCAGAACATCGGCGAGCTGGCCGGCTGCGATCTGGTCGTCGAGGCGATCGTCGAAAAGCTCGACGTGAAGCAGGCGCTCTTTCGCGAACTCGAAACCGTCGTGAGCGGTCGCTGCATCCTCGCGTCGAATACGTCATCGCTGTCGATCACCGCAATCGCCGCGGGCTGCACCGATCCCTCGCGCGTGGTCGGCTATCACTTCTTCAATCCCGTGCCGCTGATGAAGGTCGTCGAAGTGATCGACGGGCTGCGCAGCGACCCCGAGGCCGGCAACGCGCTGATGGACCTCGCGCGCCGCATGGGTCACACGCCGGTGCGCGCGAAGGACATGCCCGGCTTCATCGTCAATCACGCGGGCCGCGGCATGAATACCGAGGGCCTGCGCGCGGCGGGCGAAGGCGTCGCGAGCTTCGCCGATATCGACCGCATCATGCGCGAGCAGGCCGGCTTCCGGCTCGGGCCGTTCGAGCTGCTGGACCTGACCGCGCTCGACGTGTCGCATCCGGTCATGGAATCGATCTATCACCAGTTCTACGAGGAACCGCGCTACACGCCGTCGCCGATCACCGGCACACGGCTGCTCGGCGGACTGCTGGGCCGCAAGACCGGCGAGGGCTTCTACCGCTACGTGGACGGCAAGCAGCAGGTGCCCGACGAAGCGCCCGCGCCGAGCGCGCTGCCGCACAGCGTATGGGTCAGCCAGCGCTACCGCAAAGCGCATGACGCAGTCGTGCAACTGATCGGCCAGGCCGGTGTGAAGCTCGACGACGGCGCGACGCCCGCCGCGAATTCGCTGATCGTCGTCACGCCGTTCGGCCACGACGCGACCACGGCCGCGGTCGACGAAGCGCTCGACGCCAGCCGCGTCGTCGCCGTCGACACGCTGTTCCCGCTCATCGGCGCGAAACGCCGCACGCTGATGACCACGCCGGCCACGACACGCGCCGCCCGCGACGCCGGACACGCGCTCTTCGCCGCCGACGGTGTACCCGTCACCGTGATCCGCGATTCGACCGGCTTCGTCGCGCAGCGCGTGGTCGCGACGATCGTCAACATCGGCTGTGACATCGCGCAAAAGCAGATCGCCACACCCGAGGACATCGACCTCGCGGTCACGCTCGGCCTCGGCTATCCGCGCGGACCGCTCGCGCTCGGTGACGCGCTCGGCGCCACCACGATTCTCGCGATCCTGCGCAACATGTTCGGCGTGCTCGGCGATCCACGCTACCGTCCGTCGCCGTGGCTCGCGCGGCGCGCGCAGCTCGGTCTTTCGCTGACGCAGCGCGACGCCAGCGACATCTCACCGGAGGCCCGATCATGAGCGCCGCCCTGCTCGCTTCACGCCCAGCCAGCAGCGAATCGACGCTGGTCCTCACGCTGTCGAATCCCGGCGCGCGCAACGCGCTGCATCCGGACATGTACGCGGCCGGCATCGAGGCGTTCGACACCGTCGAGCGCGATCCGTCGATTCGCGCGGTCGTGATCACCGGCGCCGACAACTTCTTCTGCGCGGGCGGCAACCTGAACCGCCTGCTCGAAAACCGCGCGAAAGATCCGTCCGTGCAGGCCGAGAGTATCGACCAGCTCGGTCAGTGGATTTCAGCGCTGCGGCTGTCGTCGAAACCAGTCATTGCCGCGGTCGAAGGCGCCGCGGCCGGCGCCGGCTTTTCGCTCGCGCTCGCCTGCGATCTGATCGTCGCCGCGGACAACGCGAAGTTCGCGATGTCGTATGCGCGCGTCGGCCTGACGCCCGATGGCGGCGGCTCGTGGTTCCTCGCGCAGGCGCTGCCGCGCCAGCTCGCCACCGAAGTGCTGATCGAAGCCAAGCCGATCGGCGCGGCACGTCTGCACGAACTCGGCGTCGTCAACCGGCTCACCAAGCCCGGCATCGCGCTCGATAACGCGCTGGCCTGGGCCGACGAACTCGCGGCGATTTCGCCCAATTCGGTGTCACGCATCAAAGGACTGATCGCCGCGGCCGGCACGCAGCCGCTCGCGGATCATCTGGTCACGGAGCGCGACAACTTCGTCGCCTCGCTGCATCACCGCGAGGGCCTCGAAGGGATCAGCGCGTTCCTCGAAAAACGCGCGCCGGTCTACAAATAGTCTGCCAATCAGCCACGAGAGAGCCGCCCGACCATGCCCGACTATCAGTTGCCGAAACGTCGCCGCATCTTCCTGATGCGCCACGGCGACGTCACCTACTTCGACGATTCCGGCCGCGCGATCGACCCCGAGACCGTGCCGCTCAACGCGAACGGCCGCGAGCAGGCGAGCGCCGCGGGCCGCCTGTTCGCCGAACAGCGGGTGCGCTTCGATCGCGTGATCGTGAGCGGCCTGCCGCGCACGATCGAAACCGCGCGACGCGTGCTCGCCGAAACGGGCCAGCAGATCGAGCCGGAAATCGAGCCCGCGTGGCAGGAAATTCGCGGCGGCAGGCTCGGCAGCATTCCGGCGAGCAATATCGAGGCGGCGTTTCTCGGCGTGTTCGACGGCATCGTGCCCGAAAGCACGCGCTTTCTCGACGGCGAAACGATCGGCGAACTGTTCGATCGCGTGCTGCCGGCCGTCGCGGCGCTGCGCGAGGACACCTCGTGGGACACCGTGCTGCTGGTGCTGCACGGCGGCGTCAATCGCGCGATTCTCTCGCACGCACTGACGGCGGGCGGCCGCACGTTCTTCGGCCATCTGTCGCAGGCGACCGGCTGCATCAACGCGCTCGACATCGGCGCCGCGCCGCGCGACTGGGTGCTGCGCATGCTCAACCATTCACCGCCGTCGCCGCTGCATCGTGACGTGCGCAACACCACGATGGAAATGCTTTACGCGCAATTCATCCGCTACCAGCGCAGTTGACACCGAACTGGAGGAGACACATGGCGCAAGCCACGCAGACCGGCGAACCCGCACCCAAACAGGACTACTCGGCCTTCGAAGGCACCCGTCCCGTCAACGAGCGGCAACGCTTCGACAACGACGCGCTCGCCGCGTGGCTGACCCGTCACGTCGACGGCTTCGCGGGACCGCTCACGCTCGAACAGTTCGCGGGCGGCCAGTCCAATCCGACCTTCAAGCTGATCACGCCGTCGCGCTCGTACGTGATGCGCGCGAAGCCCGGCCCCGCCGCGAAGCTGCTGCCGTCCGCGCATGCGATCGAACGCGAATACCGCGTGATGCACGCGCTGGCCGGCACCGACGTGCCGGTCGCGCAAATGCTCGCGCTGTGCGAGGACGAAAGCGTGATCGGCCGCGCGTTCTACGTGATGGAGTTCGTCGAAGGCCGCGTGCTGTGGGACCAGTCGCTGCCCGGCATGACGGCCGCTGAGCGCACGGCGATCTACGACGAAATGAATCGCGTGATCGCGGCTTTGCATAGCGTCGACGTCGCCGCCGCCGGCCTCGCCGATTACGGCAAGCCGGGCAATTACTTCGCCCGGCAGATCGGCCGCTGGAGCAAGCAGTATCTCGCGTCCGAGACCGAGCCGATCGACGCGATGCAGCGTCTGATCGAATGGCTGCCGCAACATATGCCCGCCGAAACGAGCGGCCGCACCTCGGTCGTACATGGCGATTACCGGCTCGACAATCTGATCTTCGATCGCTACGAGCCGCGCGTGCTTGCGGTGCTCGACTGGGAACTGTCGACGCTCGGCGATCCGCTCGCCGACTTCGCGTATCACTGTATGGCGTGGCACGTCGACCCGGGGCAGTTCCGCGGCATCGCGGGGCTCGACTGGAGCGCCCTCGGCATTCCCGACGAAGCACAGTACGTCGAACGCTATTGCCAGCGCACCGGCTTCGAGATTCACGGCGACTGGAACTTCTATCTGGCGTACAACATGTTCCGCATCGCCGCGATTCTGCAAGGCATCATGAAGCGCGTCGTCGACGGCACCGCATCGAGTGCGCAGGCACTCGACGCCGGCCGGCGCGCGAAGCCGATGGCCGAACTGGCCTGGCGCTACGCGCAGAAGGTGCGCTAGCCGCAAAACAATGCGCCGGGGCCGCATGCCCCGGTTATGGGCCGGGCTGGGCATCATGCCGTTATTTGTGCACGAGCTTGCGAGCCCCGCTTCAACATCATCCGCTGTCCGTTATTCGCGAGGTTTCAGATGAATTTCGATTACACCCCGAAGGTCCAGGCGTTGCGCGAAAAACTGCTCGTCTTCTTCGACGAGCATATTTATCCGAACGAGCAGGCGTTCTATGCGGAAATCGCGCGCAATCGCCAGAACGGCAACGCATGGGTGCCGACCGAGCTGATCGAGCAACTGAAGCAGAAGGCGCGCGCCGCCGGTTTGTGGAATCTGTTCCTGCCACAATCGGAGCGCGGCGCCGGACTGACCAACCTCGAATACGCGCCGCTGTGCGAGATCATGGGCCGCGTGCCCTGGGCGCCGGAAGTGTTCAACTGCAACGCGCCCGACACCGGCAACATGGAGACGATCGAGCGCTACGGCAGCGAAGACAACAAGCGCGAATGGCTCGAACCGCTGCTGCAAGGGCAAATCCGCTCCGCGTTCCTGATGACGGAGCCGGAAGTGGCCTCGTCGGATGCGACCAACATTCAGACCCGCATCGTGCGCGATGGCGACCACTACGTGATCGACGGCCACAAGTGGTGGTCGTCGGGTGCGGGCGATCCGCGCTGCAAGGTCTATATCGTGATGGGCAAGACCGATCCCGAGGCGCCGCGCCATCAGCAGCAGTCGATGATCCTCGTGCCCGCCGACGCCGCCGGCATCACCGTGCACCGCCCGCTCACCGTGTTCGGTTACGACGACGCGCCGCACGGCCATATGGAAATCACGCTCGATAACGTGCGCGTGCCTGCCGCCAACATGCTGCTCGGCGAAGGCCGCGGCTTCGAGATCGCGCAGGGCCGCCTCGGCCCGGGGCGCATCCACCATTGCATGCGGCTCATCGGTCTCGCCGAACGCGCAATCGAGCTGATGGCGAAGCGCTCGCTGCAACGCGTCGCGTTCGGCAAGCCGGTCGCGTCGCAAGGCGTCACGCAGGAGCGTCTCGCCGAGGCGCGCTGCATGATCGAGCAGGCGCGTCTGCTGACGCTGAAGACCGCGTACATGATGGACACCGTCGGCAACAAGGGCGCGCGCGGCGAGATCGCGATGATCAAGGTGGTCGCGCCGAACATGGCGTGTCAGGTAATCGACTGGGCGATTCAGGCGCACGGCGGCGGCGGTGTCAGCGACGACTTTCCGCTCGCTTATGCCTACGCATCGGCACGCACGCTGCGTTTCGCCGACGGCCCCGACGAAGTGCATCGCAATGCCATCGCCAAGCTCGAACTCGCACGCCATCTGGATGCGGGCGCGGCCGCTCGCGTGGAGATGCCGGTCACGCGCGTTTGAGTTCCGCGGCCCGATGTGAAAGGTGAGCGCGGGGGGCTGAGCCCACGGCAAGCAGCATCGTACGATCTATGCTCTAATTTTTCGACCACGGCGGCGCCCTCTTTGCGGCGCCGCTTTGACGAACAGGGAGCAACGATGATCGATGTCTATAGCTGGGCGACCCCGAACGGCCACAAGGTTCACATCATGCTCGAAGAGACGGGCCTGCCCTACACCGCGCATGCCGTGAATATCGGTGCCGGCGACCAGTTCAAGCCCGAATTTCTCGCCGTCAGTCCCAACAACAAGATTCCCGCGATCGTCGACTCCGAGGGCCCGAAAGGCGCTGATGGCCGGCCGTTCGCGCTGTTCGAATCGGGCGCGATCCTGATTTACCTGGCTGAAAAAACCGGCAAGTTTCTGCCGACCGATCCGGCCGCGCGCTACTCGGTGCTGCAATGGCTGATGTTCCAGATGGGCGGCCTCGGTCCGATGCTGGGGCAGGCTCACCACTTCCGCCTCTACGCACCCGAGCAGATCGAGTATGCGGTCAAACGCTACACCAACGAAGCGCATCGCCTGTACGGCGTGATGGACACGCAACTCGGCAAGACGCGTTATCTCGCCGGCAACGACTATACGATCGCGGACATCGCCTCGTTCCCGTGGACGCGCTCATGGAAAAACCAGGGCATCGAACTCGATGCGTTCCCGAACGTGAAGCGCTGGCATGAAGAGATTGCCGCTCGGCCCGCGGTGGTGCGCGGCGTCGACGTGCTCGCGTCCGCACGCGTGCCGCTGATGGACGACAAGGCGAAAGAGATGCTGTTCGGTGCCACCCAGTACGCGAAGCATTAACTGCTTCGTCTTCCCGGCGATACGCCCCGACGCCAGGCAAAAAGTGCGAGCCCGCATGCACACCGGCCGCTCGCTGCCCTGCCGCTCCACCGTGACGTTCCATGCGACCTGCACGCCGCCGTCGTCGACTTCGGTCACGGATTCCACCGCAAACTTCCCGCGCAGCGACGAACCCACCAGCACCGGCGACACGAAACGCACACGATTCAACCCGTAGTTGACGCCCATGCGCTGCTCGAACGTCACCGTTTCACCGAGCAGAGCCGGAATCAGCGAGAGCGTCAGAAAACCATGCGCGACCGTGCCGCCAAACGGCGACTCGCGCCTGGCCCGCTCGGGGTCGACGTGAATCCATTGATGATCGCCGGTGGCCTCGGCAAAACGATCGACCTTATCCTGATCGACGCTCAACCATTCGCTGACGAGCGGTTCGGCGCCCACGCGCGCGAGCACAGCCTCGGCATTGTTGAAAGCGGCGAGCGGCGCCGCACTCGCCGTCATGCCGCGGCTCCCGGCTTGCGCAGCCCGAACATGCCCTTCGAACGCACCGTAATCACCGTTTCGCCATGCTGATTGATGCCTTCCCAGCGCGTCGATACGATGCCGCGATCGGGTTTGCTCTCCGACACGCGCTTGTCGACGATGACGTTCATCATCGTGATCGTGTCGCCGACGCGCACCGGCTTGAGCCAGCGAATCTCGTCGATACCGGGCGAGCCCATCGACGTCGAACCCGCCAGCACGTTGCGCACGAGCATGCCCATCATCACCGAGCACGTATGCCAGCCGCTCGCCACGAGGCCACGAAACGGCGATTCGGCCGCTGCGGCTTCGTCGAGGTGAAACGGCTGCGGATCGAACTTCTGCGCGAACTCGACGATCTCCTCGCGCGTGAACGTGTGCTTGCCGACTTCGTGCGTCGTGCCGACTTCCATGTCTTCGAAACTGAATCCCATCGTGCCTCTCCTTGATCCGGTTGAATTGCGCCGATCAGTCTTCGGCGACGGCAAAGCCGGGAAGCGTGGCGAACCGCGCAAGATGATGATCGACGTCGCCAAGCGTGGTCTCGATGATCGCGAGGCGCTTAAATAGATGCGCCGCCGCTACCTCGTTCGTGACGCCCATGCCGCCATGCAACTGCACCGCCTGCTGACCGACGAAACGCGCCGCCTGACCGACGCGCACCTTTGCCGCCGAAATTGCGCGACGGCGTTCGTCGGCATCTTCGCTCGCATAGCGCATCGCAGCGAGATAGGTGATGGAGCGCGCCTGTTCCGCGTGAATCAGCATCTCGACCATACGATGCTGCAACGCCTGGAAACGCGCGATCGGCTGGCCGAACTGCTGGCGCGTTTTCGTGTAGTCGACGGTGGCGTGGTTCAGCGCGTCGAGCGCGCCGATCGCCTCCGCGCACAGCAGCAACGTGCCGTAGTCGGCGATCTGTTCGAGCGCCACCGCGCCCGCGTGCTGACCGGCGAGCCGACGCGCGGGCGTGCCGGTGAATTCGAGCGTGGCCGCGCGCTGGCCGTCGATGGTGCGATATTCGGTGACTTTGGCACCGGCCGCGCCGCGCGCCACGACAAAAAGCGCGATCTCGCCATTCAGGCGTGCCGGCACGATCCAGTGATCCGCCTGCGCGCCGTGCAGCACGACCGACTTCGTGCCACCTAGCGCGTACTGCTCGCCCTGAGCGCTCGCCGTCGTGGCGATGTCGAACAGATCGTAACGTGCGTGCGGTTCATGAAAGGCCACGGCCAGTTTGCATTCGCCCTGCGCCGCGCGCTCGAGCAACGCGGCGTCTTCGCCTTCGCTCGTGCCCGCTATGCGTAGTGCCTCGATGCCGACCACGGTCGCCCAATACGGCTCGATGACCAGCGCGCGACCGAGTTCCTGCATGACCACCAGCATGTCGATCGGACCACCGTTGAAACCGCCCTGCGCTTCCGGCACCGGCAGCGCGGTCAAACCGAGTTCGGTGAACGCGGCCCAGTGCGCGGCCGACACACCGGCTTCCGAGCGCACGATCGCCTGACGCGCCTCGAAGCCGTAGCTTTTCTCGAGATAGCGGCGCAGCGCGTCGGCAAATTGCTGTTGTTCGTCGTTGAAAGTGAAGTCCATGCGCCGCTCCTCAAAGTCCGAGAATCATCTGCGCGATGATGTTCTTTTGAATTTCGTTCGAGCCGCCGTAGATCGACGTCTTGCGGAAGTTGAAGTAGTACGCAGCGAGCGGCGCGGCATCGTCATCGCCGGCGAGGCTGTGCTCGCGCTCGCCTTCGAGGAACGGCACGTCGAACGGCGCGGCAAGCGGACCAATCGCTTCGAACATCAGCTCGGTCAAGCCCTGCTGCACTTCGGTGCCTTTGATTTTCAGCATCGACGCTTCCGGGCCCGGCCCGCGTCCGCCCGCCTCGTTGGCAACCACGCGCTGCACGGTGACTTCGAGCGCCATCAACTCGATTTCGAGATTCGCGACCTTCGCGGCAAAGACCGGGTCCAGCAGCAACGGCTTGCCGTTCTTCTTCTGATTCAGCGCGACGCGCTTAAGAAAGACGAGTTCACGCTTCGAGGTGCCGACCCGCGCGATGCCGGTGCGCTCATGACCTAGCAGGTATTTCGCGTACGTCCAGCCGCGATTTTCCTCGCCGACCAGATTCTCGAGCGGCACTTTCACGTCTTCGAAAAACACCTCGTTGACTTCGTGATCTTCGTCGAGCGTGATGATCGGCCGCACGGTGATGCCCGGCGTTTTCATATCGATCAGCAGAAACGAAATGCCTTCCTGCTTTTTGGCCCCGCTGTCGGTGCGCACGAGGCAGAACATCATGTCGGCGTACTGGCCCAGCGTGGTCCAAGTTTTCTGGCCATTGACCACGTAATGATCGCCGACGCGCTCGGCACGGGTGCGCAGCGATGCGAGATCCGAGCCCGAACCCGGCTCGGAATAGCCCTGGCACCACCAGTCTGTGCCGTCGAGAATACGCGGCAGATAGTGGCGCTTCTGCGCCTCGTTGCCGTATTTCATCAGCACGGGTGCGACCATCGATACACCGAAGGGCAGCACGGAAGGCGCACCAACTCGCGCGCACTCTTCCTCCCAGATATGCCGCTGGGTCGCATCCCAGCCCGGGCCGCCATATTCGCGCGGCCACGCAACCACCGACCAGCCTCGCGTGCCGAGCAACCTGTGCCAGCTAGCGAAATCTTCGCGGGAAAGACGTTTGTGATTGAGTACCTTGTCGCTCAGCTCACGGGGCAGATTCGCCTCGAGCCAGGCGCGGATGTCGGCGCGGAACGCGTCTTCAGCGGAGGAATAGTCCAGATTCATGCGTAGTGTCTCCTGGCCGCCACCACCTGGCGCCAGCAGGCACCGCGCTATTGCAGCGGTTCCTTCAGGGCAGCCGGGACTGGCAGCGGCATCACTTCGATGCCTTCCTCGACCAAGGCACGCGCATCTTCCGGTGTCGTGACACCACGAATATTGCGTGCGGGCGCTTCGTTGTAGTGAATGCGCCGCGCTTCCTCGGCGAAGCGGTCGCCCACGTTCTCGGTCTTTTCCAGTACCTCGCGCAGTGCGCGCATGACACGCGCCTGCATGTCACCGGTATCCGCCGGCGCTTTCGTGTCAGCCGCACCCGACAGATTCAGGCGCGGTGCCGACGGCAAGCGGCTCACTTCGTTCGCACCGCAGATCGGACATTCGACGAGCTTGCGAGACTGCTGCGATTCGAAGTCATCAGCCGAAGCGAACCAGCCTTCGAACCGATGGCCATGCGGACACTGTAAATCGAGGACCTTCATGTGGAATCAGGGCTTGCGTGCCAGTTTAGCGCAAAAAGAAAATTTATGAACGATCGTTCGTAAAATTTAAGATCGATGCTCCAGAGTTGGACGTAGTGAACAAATCGGGCGCGGTGGGCGATTTTAACGCTTTGCGCCAGGCGCTGCCGAAGGCAAGTCGCCACGTGAGCCGTACCGGTTTCGCCTGACGAACCCTGCTGGACCGCTCACCCATCATGCTTAAGGGCTCTCTACACCGGCATGCCCCGCACCACGCTTACGCGACGAGGCTTTCAATCCGGCGGCTGACGCGCGCTTCGATCTGACGCGCCCCCCGGGCAAGATTGATCTGTTTCGCCAGCTTTGCAACATCCACCACGTCTGCCTTGATGTTGTATCCGCCGCGCGAAGTGAGCCACTCAAGCACGTCGGACAGATGCCACACCGACGTACTCCCTTCGTGGACAGGCGGAGGGAAGTCCGTGGCGTGGCTCAGCATCAGCTTGCGCATGTTCTGCCGCGATACGCCGGCGACTTCCGCCGCATCGGTCAAGCCAACGAAATCGGGCCCCGCCTCTACAAGCTGCGCAGACGGCACCGCGCGTTTGACATCCTTGAGCGCGCTGACGACAGCCTCGAGCGCAGATGCACCTTCGCGGGAAAACAGCAGCCCCAAGCGTCCCGGTTGTCCCACGCCGACCGTGGCGTCGTCGCACCCTGCTTCGCCCAGCCGTTCGACGATCTCGTCGGCATCGCAGTCTTCGGCTGCGAGCCGGTATTTCAACGTGAACACATATTCCATACGTTACTCCTGTCTTCATTCAGCCCAGGTTTGCGCCTTTCATGTTCGGCGCCACACGCCCCGTTACCGCACGAGCCGTGCAGTTGTCGACGATACGCCGCAAGTGCTTGGCGTGATTGCCCGAATTCTTCGGCGTACTCCAGACACTCGATATACAGAACTCTCCGCAGCGGCATTCCGCCTCTTTATAAGGACAGTAGATTTTTCCCCACGCGTGACCTCTCCCACCATCCTGGACGCGCCAGCCATGCTTCTCCGCGTAGACCAATGCCGCTTCGATCTCCTTCTTCGCGTGCTTTCCTCTAACCATCGACACCTCCAATTTAACCGACGCCTCATAAGTTGTCAATCGACAACTACAAAGACTTTCAAAGTCAGACCTCTTCGCTGCCTATCGTTCGTTATTCAAAATAAAAACGATGACGAACGCGGTGACCGGAAAGCTCATACTAGCGACACGCGAACGACTCGACGAGCCAGCCAGATGGCCTATGAAAAACGGATATTCAGGTGTCGGAGAAAAAGCGTTGCCCAATGACAAAGCCCCTGCCGGTCATCGACCGGCAGGGGCTTCTCGTGTTATAGGCCGGATATCTGGCAGCGCCAGACTTATACCGTCTCCGGCGTCGCCGTCGGCCAGGCGCCCGAGAGCACCTTCTCCAGCCAGAACGTGCCGATAATCGTCTTCACGTCGGTGATCTTGCCGGTGCGCACCCATTCGGATACGTCCTCGAACTTCGCCGTAAAGAGTTCGAGGAACTCGCCCTCGTCGAGCTTGCGCTCGCCGGCGACCAATCCGCGTGCAAGATAGATGTCGATGAACTCGGTCGAATACGAAATGATCGGGTGGATGCGCGTCAGGTACACATACTCGCGCGCGGTATAGCCGGTTTCCTCGCGCAACTCGCGCGCCGCGCAGGCCAGCGCGCCTTCGTTCGGATCGAGCTTGCCGGCCGGATACTCGACCATGACCTTGCCCATCGGATAGCGATACTGGCTCTCAAGCAGCACGCGACCGTCGTCGAATAGCGGAATCACCATGACGGCACCCGCATGCTTGACGTATTCGCGGGTCGCCTGCTTACCGTCAGGCAACCGGACCGTATCGTACTTGACCGTCATGAACGGCCCTTGATGAACCGTCTTGCTGTCGATACACGTCTCGGTTAGCGCGGCATCGTGATTGGGAAGTTCAGCCATGTGCGGACCTCAAAACAGCCTGGTGCGCGACGGCGGGACGCCGTCAGCGGCGTTTGACGAGATATTGGAAGGTAAAGCCGGGAAAAGCGAACACGACGAACAGCGCAAACGTGATCGCATAGAACTGCCAGCCCTGTTCGAAGCGGTTTCCCGCGCGCGCTTCGAGCAGAAAACCCAGCGCGCCAACCACGAAATACAACACGATCAGTTCGGCAATCCGCAGCCAGGCGCTTTTCTTCGCCGCTTTCAACGGCACGGCGGCGAAGAGGCGCTGATTCAGGAACGGCAGGTTGGCGCCCACGAACGCCAACAGCACGATAAACCAACCCGCAGCGGACATCAGAGCAGCAGCGTGTGCTGGATAGCCTGCAGGCAGGCGCGCAGCAGCGGGTCGGGCACGATACCGAGCACCAGCACGGCCACGCCGTTGAGCGCGAGCAGCGCGCGCGTGCTCGTGTCGGCGACGATCGGCGACTTGTCCTGCGGCTCGTCGAAGTACATGAGCTTGACGATACGCAGGTAGTAGAACGCGCCGAACAGCGAGGTGATAACCGCCAGAACCGTGAGCCAGGTCAGACCGGCGTTCATCGTCGCCTGCAGCACGGCGAGCTTCGCATAGAAGCCGACTGCCGGCGGAATGCCCGCGAGCGAGAACATCATGATCATCATCACGAACGCGAACACCGGGCTGCGCTGATTGAGGCCCTTGAAGTCCTCGAGCGTGTCCGCTTCGAAATCGCGGCGGGCGAGCAGCATGATGACGCCGAAGGTGCCGAGCGTCGTGATCAGGTAGACGATGCTGTAGAACATCGCCGAACCGTACGCGCTCGCGGCGCCCGTGGTCTTCTGGTCGACTACGCCAGCGAGCAGGCCGAGCAGCACGAAGCCCATGTTCGAGATCGCCGAGTACGCAAGCATCCGCTTGACGTTGCGCTGCACGATACCGGTGATGTTGCCGACGATCAGCGACAGCGCCGCGAGGATCACGAGCATCTGTTGCCATTCGACCGCGAGCGGCAGCAGGCCCATCACGAGGAAGCGCAGGCCCCACGCGAATGCCGCGACCTTCGGACCGCCGCCAACCGTGAGCGTCATCGCCGTCGGTGCGCCCTGGTACACGTCGGGCACCCACATGTGGAACGGCACCGCCCCCATCTTGAACGCCACGCCGGCCACGATGAAGATCACGCCGAACAGCAGCACGCTCGGATCGTAGTGGCTCGTGCCGATCGCCTTGAACACTTCGTTGAGGTCGAGCGAGCCGGTCGCGCCGTACAGCATCGAGATACCGTACAGCAGGAAGCCCGAAGCGAGCGCGCCGAGCACGTAGTACTTCATCGCCGCTTCGTTCGACGACGCCACTTCGCGGCGCAGCGCGATCACCGCATACAGCGACAGCGACATCAGTTCGAGACCGAGATACAGCGTCAGGAAGTTGTTGCCCGAGATCATCACGATCTGGCCGAGCAGCGAGAACATGCCGAGCAGGAAGAAGTCGCCGCGGAACAGGCCGCGGTCCTCAAGATAACGGCGCGAATAAACGATCGACACCGCGTAGCCGAGCGACACCACCGCCTTCATCACGTTGGCGAACGAATCGACCACGTACATGTGGTCGAAGAAGTAATGCACCTGCGGATCGAACGCATTCATCGCGAACCAGATGCCGGCGACCAGCGTCGAGAAGAACGCGATGAAATACGTGGTGCGGCGACCGTCCGGGCCGACGAACGTGTCGTTGAGCCACGCGACGACAACGGCCAGCATCAGCAACGCGTCGGGCAACAGAGCAGTCATAGGGGCGTTTTGCATGGTCTTAAATTCCTCCGCTCGTCGTTACTGAGGCAACGGCAGCTTCGATTGAGCAACGTGGGAGAGGAGGTTTTCCACGGATACGTGCATCACATCGGTAAAGGGCTTCGGGTACAGCCCCATGAACAGCGTCAGTGCGGCGAGCACTGCCAGCATGAAAAATTCGCGACGGCTGATGTCGGCGAGATGCTTCACGTGGTCGTTCGCGACCGCGCCGAAGTACACGCGCTTGTACATCCACAGCGTGTAGGCCGCGCCGAGGATCAGCGTAACCGCCGCACCGCCCGCGATCCAGAAGTTGTACTGGACAGCCGCCAGGATCACCATGAATTCGCCGACGAAACCGGAGGTGCCCGGCAAGCCGCAGTTCGCCATCGAGAACAGCATCGCGAACGCCGCGAACTTCGGCATCATGTTGACGACGCCGCCGTAATCGGCGATCTGACGCGAATGCATGCGGTCGTACAGCACGCCGATGCTCAGGAACATCGCGCCCGACACGAAGCCGTGCGAGATCATCTGCACGATCGCGCCTTCCGCACCGAGCTGGTTGAAGATGAAGAAGCCGAGTGTAACGAAGCCCATGTGCGCGATCGACGAATACGCGACCAGCTTCTTCATGTCGGCCTGCACCATCGCGACGAGGCCGATGTAGATCACCGCGATCAGCGACAGCGTAATGACGACCGGCGCGAGGAAATGGCTCGCGTCAGGCGCGATCGGCAGCGAGAAGCGCAGGAAACCGTACGCACCGAGCTTCAGCATGATCGCGGCCAGCACGACCGAGCCGCCGGTCGGCGCTTCCACGTGCGCATCGGGCAGCCACGTATGCACCGGCCACATCGGCACCTTCACCGCGAAGGCCATGAAGAACGCGATAAACAACAGCACCTGCGGCGTCATCGCGATCTGCGCGTGCTGCCACGTGGCGAGATCGAACGTGCCGGTTTCGTTGTACAGATACAGCAGCGCGACCAGCATCAGCAGCGAGCCCATCAGCGTGTACAGGAAGAACTTGAACGCCGCATACACGCGGTTCGCCCCGCCCCACACGCCGATGATGATGTACATCGGGATCAGCGTCGCTTCGAAGAACACGTAGAACAGCATGCCGTCGGCCGCGCTGAACACGCCGACCATGATGCCCGAGAGGATCAGGAACGCCGCGAGGTACTGGCCGACGTTCTTCGTGATCACTTCCCACGCGGCGATCACGACGATCACCGTAATCAACGCGGTCAACACGACGAACCACATCGAAATGCCGTCCACGCCGAGGTGGTACGCGATGTGGAAGCGCTCGATCCAGCTCGCCTGCTCGACGAACTGCAGATCCGCCGTGCTCGAATCGAAACCGGTGATCAGCGGAAGCGTGACGATGAAGCTCAGGACCGAGCCGATCAGCGCGATCCAGCGCGCCGGCGCCGGGTTGTCGTCCTTGCCGATCGCGAGGACCAGCAGGCCGAAGAGAATCGGCAACCAGATCGCGATGCTGAGAATCGGATAAGCGTGCATGAGTGTCCCTCGCCTTATTTGCCGCCGAGCGTTACAAACAGGGTCAGGAGCCCCAGCATGCCGATAATCATGGCGAACGCGTAGTGGTAGATGTAGCCGGATTGGAGGAAGCGGATCACGCTCGCGAACCAGCCGATAAAGCGTGCGCTGCCGTTGACGATGCCGTCGATCACGACCACGTCGCCTTCCTTCCACAGACCCCGGCCGATTGCCACCGCGCCGCGAGCAAACACGACTTCGTTGATCTTGTCCATGTAGTACTTGTTATCGAGCAACGTGTAGATCGGGCCGAACGCGCGCTTGATGACAGCCGGCAGGTCCGGACGGATCAGATACAGGAACCATGCAACTACGACACCGGCGAGCGCGAGCCACACCGGCAGGCCCGACACCGAGTGCAGACCCATCGACGCCCAGCCCTGGAACTCTTCGGCCATTTCGTGCAGCGCCGGATGGTTCTCGCCGATGTAGATCACCTTGTCGAACGCGACGCCATGCTGGAAGAAGTCGCCGAACAGCATCGGACCGACACCGATCGCACCGATCACGATCGACGGAATCGCCAGCAGCACCAGCGGCACCCACACGACCCACGGCGTTTCGTGCGGCTCGTGAGCGTGATCATCGTGACCATGAGCGTGA
The DNA here is from genome assembly GCF_017105025.1 of Paraburkholderia sp. Ac-20336. Classification (NCBI taxonomy): domain Bacteria; kingdom Pseudomonadati; phylum Pseudomonadota; class Betaproteobacteria; order Burkholderiales; family Burkholderiaceae; genus Paraburkholderia; species Paraburkholderia sp. Ac-20336. The sequence continues at coordinate 26,743 of NZ_JAAGPS010000013.1, forward strand.
CCGTGATCGTCGTGGCCGTGCGCGTCATGCGCATGCGCCGCGGCTTCGATACCCATCGGCGATTCCGGATGCTTCGGACCGCGGAAGCGCTCCTTGCCGTGGAACACCATGAAGTACATACGGAACGAGTACAGCGCAGTCACGAACACGCTCGCGACCACCGCGAAGTAGGCGAAGCCCGAACCCGGCAGATGCGACAGCTTCACCGCGTCGATGATCGAGTCTTTCGAGTAGAAACCCGAGAAGAACGGCGTGCCGATCAGCGCAAGCGAACCGATCAGCGACGTGATCCACGTGATCGGCATGTACTTGCGCAGGCCGCCCATGTTGCGCATGTCCTGATCGTGGTGCATGCCGATGATGACCGAACCCGCGCCGAGGAACAGCAGTGCCTTGAAGAACGCGTGCGTCATCAGGTGGAACACGGCGACCGAGTAGGCCGAGGCGCCGAGCGCGACCGTCATGTAACCGAGCTGCGACAGCGTGGAATAAGCGACCACGCGCTTGATGTCGTTCTGGACGATGCCGAGGAAGCCCATGAACAGCGCCGTGATCGCACCGATGACCATCACGAACGACAGCGCCGTATCCGACAGTTCGAACAGCGGCGACATACGCGTGACCATGAAGATACCGGCCGTCACCATGGTTGCCGCGTGAATCAGCGCGGAGATCGGCGTCGGGCCTTCCATCGAGTCCGGCAGCCACACGTGCAGCGGGAACTGGGCCGACTTACCCATCGCGCCGATGAAGAGGCAGATGCACGCAACCGTGAGCAGGCCCCAGTCCGTGCCCGGGAAATTCAGCGCCGCGAGTTCGGTGCGCTTCGCGAAGACTTCGCCGTAGTTCATCGAACCGGCGAACGCGAACAGCAGGCCGATGCCGAGCAGAAAGCCGAAGTCGCCGACGCGGTTCACGAGGAACGCCTTCATGTTCGCGTAGATCGCCGACTCGCGCTTGAAGTAGAAGCCGATCAGCAGGTACGACACGAGACCCACCGCTTCCCAGCCGAAGAACAGTTGCAGGAAGTTGTTGCTCATCACGAGCATCAGCATCGAGAACGTGAACAGCGAGATGTACGAGAAGAAGCGCTGGTAGCCGTCGTCGTCGGCCATGTAGCCGATCGTGTAGATGTGCACCATCAGCGACACGAAGGTCACGACGCACATCATCATCGCGGTCAGCGAGTCGACGAGGAAGCCGACTTCGAGCTGCGTCTTGCCGATCGACATCCATTCATAAACGGTCGCGTTGAAACTCGCGCCGTCCATCACCTGGAAGAAGACCATGACCGACAGGATGAACGAAACCGCGACGCCGAGGATCGTGACCGAATGCGCGCCGGCTCGCCCTACCGCCTTTCCGAACAGCCCTGCAACCAGGGAACCGGCAAGCGGTGCCAGCGGAATTGCCAACAGCAGGTTTTCATTGAGTATCGTGGACATAACCGCTTTTCCTGAAATTAACCTTTGAGCTGATCGAGATCCTCGACATTGATCGTGTCGAGACTACGGAACAGGGTCACCAGAATTGCGAGGCCGATCGCCGCTTCCGCGGCCGCCACCGTCAGCACGAAGAAGACGAAGATCTGGCCATGCACGTCGCCGAGGTAGTGCGAGAACGCGACGAAATTGGTGTTCACCGCGAGCAGCATCAGTTCGATCGCCATCAGGATGATGATGACGTTACGGCGGTTCAGGAAAATGCCGACGATGCTGATCGCAAACAGGATCGCACCGAGGACAAGGTAATGGGCTAGGGTCAACATGATTTCTATCTCCTGTCCGCTCAGCTGTTCTTGGCAGGTGCCGAGTCGGCTGCCGCTGCCGCCGCAGCTGCGGCTTCTTCCGCGGCGAGGGTCGCCGCGGTTTTCTCCGACGCCATCTTCACGACGCGCACGCGGTCCTGCGCACGCACCTTGACCTGCGCGCTGACGTTCTGCCGCTTGCTGTCCTTCTTGTGGCTCGTGGTCAGCGCGATCGCAGCGATGATCGCCACCAGCAGTATCAGGCCGGCGACTTCGAACGCGAAGATGTAGTCCGTGTAAATGATCTTGCCGATCAGGCGGGTGTTCGACCAGTCGCCCATGCCGTTCGCGGCCGCGGCCGTATCGTGCAGCACCGTCGACGTCGCGCCGTAGCCGTGCCACAGGATCAGTGCGGTCTCGATCACGATGATCGCGCCCACCACCGTCGCCATCGGCACGAAGCGTTTGAAGTCTTTGCGCAGCACGTCGAGATTGATGTCCAGCATCATCACGACGAACAGGAACAGCACCATCACCGCGCCGACGTAGACGAGCACCAGCAGGATCGCGAGGAACTCGGCCTCGAGCAGCATCCAGATCGCCGCTGCGTTGAAGAACGCCAGCACCAGGAACAGTGCGGACGCCACCGGGTTGCGCGAGATGATCACCTTCAGCCCCGAGACAACCAGGAGCAGCGCGAAGATGTAGAACAGTACGGTCGTGAATTCCATGATTACCGGTTCATCGTTAGGCCATCGTCAGGCATTGTTCTTTGGCACGCGTGGTCAGCAAAAGCGGGCGAACCGCCAGAACAGTCGCACAGGTGCGCCGTGCCGCGGCGTTCAGACCGCGGCGCTCGGCCCGACAGCAGGCCGTGTTACTGCTTTTACTGCCGCTATTACTGCATCAACGGAAAAGCACTTCAACGATACGGTGCGTCGGCAGCCTTGTTGGCGGCGATCTCCGCTTCATAGCGATCGCCGACAGCCAGCAGCATGTCCTTCGTGAAGTACAGGTCGCCGCGCTTCTCGCCGTGATACTCGAGAATGTGCGTCTCGACGATCGAGTCGACCGGGCAGCTTTCTTCGCAGAAACCGCAGAAGATGCACTTGGTCAGGTCGATGTCGTAGCGCGTCGTGCGGCGCGTGTTGTCCGCGCGCGTTTCCGATTCGATCGTGATCGCGAGCGCCGGGCATACCGCTTCGCACAGCTTGCAGGCGATGCAGCGCTCTTCGCCGTTTTCATAGCGGCGCAGCGCATGCAGACCGCGAAAACGCGGCGAGATCGGAGTCTTCTCTTCCGGGAATTGCACCGTGACCTTGCGCTGGAACGTATAACGTCCGGTCAGCGCGAGACCCTTGAGCAGTTCCGTGAGGAAGAAAGTCTTGAAGAAGTTTTGGATTGCGGTCATAGGTTCGTCCGCCCTTTATTTCCAGATATTCAACGGCGACATGATCCAGAAGCCGACCACCACCAGCCACACCACGCAGACCGGAATGAACACCTTCCAGCCGAGACGCATGATCTGGTCATAGCGGTAGCGCGGGAACGTGGCGCGCGCCCAGATGAATACCGACAACAGGAAGAAAACCTTGGCGACGAGCCAGACGATGCCCGGGATGAACGACAGGAAACCGAACGGTGCGCTCCAGCCGCCGAGGAACAGAGTTGCAGCCAATGCCGAGATCACGATCATGTTGATGTACTCGGCGAGGAAGAACAGCGCGAACGCCATACCCGAGTAATCGATCATGTGGCCCGCGACGATTTCCGATTCGCCTTCCACCACGTCGAACGGGTGACGGTTCGTTTCGGCGATGCCCGAGATGAAGTAGACGACGAACATCGGCAGGAGCGGCAGCCAGTTCCACGACAGGAAGTTCAGGCCGTGCGAGGCGAAGAAGCCGTGCTCCTGCGAGCCGACGATGCCCGACAGGTTCAGCGTGCCGGCCGTCATCAGCACGACCACGAGCGCGAAGCCCATCGAGATTTCGTACGAAACCATTTGCGCCGCGGCGCGCATCGCGCCGAGGAACGCGTACTTCGAGTTCGACGCCCAGCCGGCCAGAATCACGCCGTACACGCCGATCGACGAAATCGCCATCGCGTACAGCAGGCCCGCGTTGATGTCGCCGAGCACCGCGCCCGCCTGGAACGGAATCACTGCCCAGACCGCGAAGGCCGGCACCACCACCATGATCGGCGCGATGAGGTAGATCCAGCGGCTCGCCTGGGCGGGCTGGATCACTTCCTTGAGCAACAGCTTCAGCACGTCGGCGATCGGCTGCAACAGGCCGGCGGGGCCGACGCGGTTCGGGCCGAGACGCACGTGCATCCAGCCGATCAGCTTACGTTCCCACAGGATCAGGTAAGCCACGCACAGCAGGATCACAACGGCCACCACCAGGATGCGCACGAGCGCCCACACCGTGGGCCAAGCGACACCGAGAAGCTGGGACCCGCCCGAGTTGATCGTATCGAACAAGCTCATTTACGCCTTCTCCACCAGCAGTTCACCGAACAGGCTGCCCAGCGCTGCACCGGCAGGTGTAGCCGCCGACACGCGGACCACCGTTTCCGCAAGATTCGCGTCGCGCACGGCCGGCAACTGCACCGCTTGCTCGCCCTGGCGCACGCGTACCGCGTCGCCTTCCTTCAAACCCAGTTTGTCGAACAGCGCAGCCGGCAGGCCGACCGAGTTCGCCACACGTGCGGCCGCAGTCAGATGCAGCGACTCCGCGCGACGCACGAGCGCGTCGGCATGATAGATCGGCACGTTCGCGAGACGCTCGAACCGGCCTTCCACCGCCTTGGCCGCCTTGCCGCGCGTCACCGTGACGCTGGTGCGGTTCGACAGACGCGAGTTCAGCTCGCCGTCGCCGAGCGCAGCCGCGCGCACTTCCTCGACCGTGTCGTAGTCGAAACCCGGCACGCCGAGCAGGCTACCGAGCACACGCAACACCTTCCATGCCGGACGCGTGTCGCCGAGCGGACGCACGACGCCGTTGAACGGCTGCACCGTGCCTTCCGCGTTGACGAAGGTGCCGCCCGTCTCCGTGAACGGCGCGATCGGCAGCAGCACGTCGGCGTAGTCGGCGCCGGTCTGGAACGGCGACATCACGACGACCATCTCGGCCTGCTTCAGCGCGGCGAGCGCCTGCGCCGGATTGGCGGTATCGAATTCCGGTTCGAGATTCAGCAGCAGATAACCCTTGCGCGGCTGTTCGAACACTTCGCGGGCGTTCAGGCCGCCTTCGCCCGGCAGCGCGTTCACAAGGTGCGCGCCGACCGTGTTGGCCGCTTCCGTGAGGAAGCCGAGCGTCGCACCGCTTGCCTCGGCAATCCATTGCGCCGCCGCGTGGATCGCGGCGAAGTCGGGATGACGCACCGCTTCGTTGCCGAGCAGCACGAGACGGCGTTCGCCCGTGGCGAGCGAATCTGCAACCTGCTTGTCAGCATCGGTAGGCTGCGTGCCCACGAACGCTTCCGGCAGTGCCACGCCCTTTGCCTGCGCGACCGCGCCGGCGATGCCCGCGAGCACATCGAGCCATGCCGACGGTGCCGCCACCACGCGTTGAGCTTGCGGAATCAGTGCGTCGTCGTTCGTGGCCTGCACGAGCGTGAGTTGCGTGCCGCCCTTGGCCGCCTGGCGCAGACGCGCTGCGAACAGCGGATGATCGCGACGCAGGTCCGAACCGATCACGAGCGCCGCGTCGATATTCGACAGTTCGGCGACGGCGGTGCCGAGCCACGGCGCGCCGGTCACTGGCGCCGAGAAATCGGACTGGCGCAGACGGAAGTCGACATTCGGCGTGCCGACCGCTTGCGCAATCTGCTTGAGCAGGAACAGTTCTTCGATCGTGCTATGCGCGCTGGAAAGCGCTGCGAGCGCATTCGCACCGTGGTCGCCCTTGATGCCCTTCAGACCCTTGACCACGTAGTCGAGCGCCGTCTGCCAGTCGGTTTCGACCCACTGGCCGCCCTGCTTGAGCATCGGCTTGGTCAGACGCTCGGGGCTGTTGAGGCCTTCATACGAGAAGCGGTCCTTGTCCGAAATCCAGCATTCGTTGATGGCTTCGTTTTCGAACGGCAGAACACGCATCACGCGATTGTTCTTGACCTGCACGACGAGGTTCGCGCCGACGGAATCGTGCGGGCTCACCGACTTGCGGCGCGACAGCTCCCACGTCCGCGCGCTGTAGCGGAACGGCTTGCTCGTGAGCGCGCCGACCGGGCACAGGTCGATCATGTTACCCGACAGTTCGGAGTCGACCGTCTTGCCGACGAACGAGGTGATTTCAGAATGCTCGCCGCGGCCAAGCATACCGAGTTCCATCACGCCGGCGATTTCCTGGCCGAAGCGGACGCAACGCGTGCAGTGGATGCAGCGCGACATTTCTTCCATCGAGATCAGCGGGCCGACGTTCTTGTGGAACACCACGCGCTTTTCTTCGCTATAGCGCGACGACGACTTGCCGTAACCGACGGCCAGATCCTGCAGCTGGCATTCGCCGCCCTGGTCGCAAATCGGGCAATCGAGCGGATGGTTGATCAGCAGGAACTCCATCACGGCTTGCTGGCCCTTCACCGCCTTGTCCGATTGGGTGCGCACGATCATGCCGGCCGACACCGGCGTCGCGCATGCGGGCACGGCCTTCGGCATCTTCTCGACATCGACCAGACACATCCGGCAATTGGCCGCAATCGACAGCTTCTTGTGATAGCAGAAGTGAGGAATGTACGTGTCGACCTTATGCGCAGCCTGGATCACCATGCTGCCTTCAGGCACCTCGACTTTCTTGCCGTCTATTTCCAGTTCAACCATGATGGTCAATCTTCCTTAACCTGTTACCGCTCAATCGTTCGCCTGTTCAGCGCCCGCTTCGGGCGATGAATCCTGCGGTTGAGGTGTACGTCGGGTAGTTATCCGGTAGTTATCTGTCTGCCAACCCTGCCGGCTCGACTCGGGCAGCCATCGTCAGGCAGCCACGGTCTCCGGCGTCGCCGCCGTGCCGGCATGACCGCCAACGAGGCAATGCTTGTGGGCGACGTGATACTCGAATTCGTCCCAGTAGTGCTTGAGCATGCCGCGAACCGGCATGGCCGCCGCGTCGCCGAGCGCGCAGATCGTGCGGCCCATGATGTTTTCCGCGACCGAGTTCAGCAGATCCAGATCTTCCTGACGGCCGAGGCCATGCTCGATACGATGCACGACGCGATACAGCCAGCCCGTGCCTTCGCGGCAAGGCGTGCACTGACCGCACGACTCTTCGTAATAGAAGTACGACAGACGCAGCAGCGAGCGCACCATGCAGCGCGTCTCGTCCATCACGATCACAGCGCCCGAACCGAGCATCGAGCCGGCCTTCGCGATCGCGTCGTAATCCATGTCGGTCTGCATCATCATCTCGCCCGGAATCACGGGCGCCGACGAGCCACCGGGAATCACGGCCTTGATCTTCTTGCCGCCGCGGATGCCGCCGGCCAGATCGAGCAGCGTGGCGAACGGCGTGCCGAGCGGAATTTCATAATTGCCCGGACGTTCGACGTCGCCCGAGATCGAAAAAATCTTCGTGCCGCCGTTGTTCGGCTTGCCGATTTCGAGGTAATTCTGCGGGCCGACCGCCAGCAGGAACGGCACCGCCGCGAACGTTTCGGTGTTGTTGATCGTGGTCGGCTTGCCGTACACGCCGAAGCTCGCCGGGAACGGCGGCTTGAAGCGCGGCTGGCCCTTCTTGCCTTCGAGCGATTCGAGCAGCGCAGTTTCTTCGCCGCAGATGTAGGCGCCGTAACCGTGGTGCGCATGCAGCTGAAACGAGAAGCCCGAGCCCATGATGTTGTCGCCGAGGAACCCGGCGCGGCGCGCTTCTTCCAGCGCCTCTTCGAAGCGCTTATAGACGTCCCAGATTTCGCCGTGAATGTAGTTGTAGCCGACCGTGATGCCCATCGCGTACGCGCCGATCGCCATGCCTTCGATCAGCGAATGCGGATTGAAGCGCAGGATGTCGCGGTCCTTGAACGTGCCCGGCTCGCCTTCGTCCGAATTACAGACGAGGTACTTCTGGCCCGGAAACTGGCGCGGCATGAAGCTCCACTTCAGGCCGGTCGGGAAGCCCGCACCGCCACGGCCACGCAGACCCGATGCCTTCACATCGGCAATCACCTGCTCGGGCGGAATCTTTTCTTCCAGGATGCGGCGCAGCTGGGCATAACCGCCGCGCGCCACGTAATCTTCGAGATGCCAGTTATCGCCGTTCAGCCCGGCGAGAATCAGCGGTTTGATGTGACGATCGTGTAAACACGTCATTTCGAAAGCTCCTCGAGCAGCTGGTCGATCTTCGCGCGGCTCATGAAGCTGCACATGCGATGGTTGTTCACCAGCATCACCGGCGCATCGCCGCACGAACCCATGCACTCGCCTTCTTTCAGGGTGAACTTGCCGTCGGGCGTGGTTTCACCGAAGTCGATACCGAGCTTCTGCTTCAGATATTCGGCGGCGCTTTCGGAGCCGCCTTCCGGGCCGAGCTGGCACGGCAGGTTCGTGCAGAGCGTGATCTTGTACTTGCCGACCGGCGAGGTCTCGTACATCGTGTAGAAAGTCGCGACCTCCTGCACGGCGACTGCCGGCATGCCGAGATAATCCGCGACGAACTGCATGAGTTCGGGCGACAGCCAGCCATGCTCTTCCTGAGCAGTGGCCAACGCCGACATCACGGCGGACTGTTTCTGATCGGCGGGGTACTTCGCGATCGCACGATCGATTTCTTTCAGGCCTTCAGCTGAGATCATTTTCAGACACGACTCTTTCAATTCCTACCGAACGAAAACCTGTCGCCGACATGACACTGCGACAGACCCGGCGTTCCTTTGCTTGACGCGCGTGCCGGTGCGAAAACCGGCCGCGCGCGTCGATGAATACGTCCTAGCGATCCACTTCGCCGAACACGATGTCCTGCGTACCAATGATCGTCACGGCGTCGGCGATCATGTGGCCGCGCGCCATTTCGTCGAGCGCGGACAGGTGCGCATAGCCCGGTGCGCGGATCTTCAGGCGATACGGCTTGTTGGCGCCGTCCGAGATCAGATAGATGCCGAACTCGCCCTTCGGATGTTCGACCGCGGCATACGCTTCGCCTTCAGGCACATGGAAGCCTTCGGTAAACAGCTTGAAGTGGTGGATCAGATCTTCCATGTTCGACTTCATGCCGACGCGCGACGGCGGCGCAACCTTGTGATTGCTCGTCATCACCGGGCCCGGATTCTTGCGCAGCCACTCGATGCACTGCTTCGCGATTCGCGTGGACTGGCGCATTTCTTCGACGCGCACCAGATAGCGGTCGTAGCAGTCGCCGTTCACGCCCACCGGAATGTCGAAATCGAGCTTGTCATAGACTTCGTACGGCTGTTTCTTGCGCAGGTCCCACTCGATGCCCGAACCGCGCAGCATCGCGCCGGTCATACCGAGCTGCAGCGCGCGCTCCGGACTGACCACGCCGATGCCGACCAGACGCTGCTTCCAGATCCGGTTGTCGGTAAGCAGCGTTTCGTATTCGTCGACGCACTTCGGGAAACGCGTAAAGAAGTCGTCGATGAAATCGAGCAGCGAACCCTGACGAGTCTCGTTCATCTTCGACAACGCCTTCGCATTGCGAATCTTCGACGCCTTGTATTGCGGCATTGCGTCAGGCAGATCGCGATAGACGCCGCCCGGACGATAGTAAGCCGCGTGCATCCGTGCGCCGGACACCGCTTCGTACACGTCCATCAGGTCTTCGCGCTCGCGGAACGCGTACAGGAACACGGCCATCGCGCCGACGTCGAGCGCGTGCGCGCCGATCCACATCAGGTGGTTCAGCACGCGCGTGACTTCGTCGAACAGCACGCGGATGTATTGCGCGCGCAACGGCACGTCGATGCCGAGCAGCTTTTCGATGGCGAGCACGTAGCCGTGCTCGTTGACCATCATCGACACGTAGTCGAGACGGTCCATGTACGGCACCGACTGGATGAACGTCTTGTTTTCGGCGAGTTTTTCAGTCGCGCGATGCAGCAAACCGATATGCGGATCGGCGCGCTGGATGACTTCGCCGTCGAGTTCGAGCACGAGGCGCAGCACGCCGTGCGCTGCCGGATGCTGCGGACCGAAATTGAGCGTGTAGTTCTTGATCTCTGCCATGGCGTTCCCTTAGTGTTTCAGACCGCCATAGCGATCCTCGCGGATCACGCGCGGCGTGATTTCCCGCGGCTCGATCGTCACCGGCTGATAGACGACGCGCTTCTCTTCCGGGTCGTAACGCATTTCGACGTAGCCGGAAACCGGGAAATCCTTACGGAACGGATGACCGATGAAACCATAGTCGGTCAGGATGCGGCGCAGGTCCGGGTGACCCTCAAAGACGATGCCGTAGAGGTCGAACGCTTCGCGCTCGTACCAGTTGACCGAATTCCAGATTTCGACGACCGACGGCAGGATCGGCATGTCGTCGTCCGGCGCGAATACGCGCAGACGCAAACGCCAGTTGTTCTGCACCGACAGCAGTTGCAGCACAGCCGCGAAACGCGGGCCGTCGTAAGCGCCGTCGGCATAGGTTTGATAGTCGACGCCGCACAGGTCGATGCACTGCTCGAAACCGAGCGAGCGATCGTCGCGCAGACGCTTTGCCACGTCGAGGTAATCGCTCGCCTTGACGACGATCGTCAACTCACCGATTGCCTCGGTGGTGCTCAACAGGAGGCCGCCAAAGGCCGCCTCGAGGTTCGCTTTCAGGGTCTCGAGTTTGCTTGCCATATTGTGGGGAGGCGTTGGCCTTATTGACGGGCGATGGTGTTGGTGCGGCGAATCTTGGCCTGTAGCTGGATCACGCCGTACACGAGCGCTTCCGCAGTGGGCGGACAGCCCGGCACGTAGACGTCGACCGGGACGATCCGGTCGCAACCGCGCACCACCGAGTACGAGTAGTGATAGTAGCCACCACCGTTCGCGCACGAGCCCATCGAGATCACCCAGCGCGGCTCGGCCATCTGGTCGTAAACCTTGCGCAAAGCGGGCGCCATCTTATTGCACAGCGTGCCGGCGACGATCATCACGTCCGACTGACGCGGACTCGGACGAAACACCACGCCAAAACGGTCGAGGTCATAACGGGCGGCACCCGCATGCATCATCTCGACCGCACAGCACGCAAGACCGAACGTCATCGGCCACAGCGAGCCGGTACGCGTCCAGTTGATCAGTTTGTCTGCCGTAGTGGTGACAAACCCTTCTTTCAAGACCCCTTCGATACTCATTTGCTTTCCACTCCAGACGGGGTGGCAAGCCTTGGCCACCCACGCAAACCGGCGATTAATCCATCATTCCCAGTCGAGGCCGCCCTTCTTCCAGATATAGGCAAAGCCAAGCAGGAACTCGAGCAGGAAAATCATCATTGCCATGAAACCGGCCCAGCCGATGTCACGCAATGCCACGCCCCACGGAAACAGGAACGCGGTTTCAAGGTCGAAAATAATGAAGAGAATGGCGACGAGGTAGTAGCGCACGTCGAACTTCATGCGCGCATCTTCGAATGCTTCGAAGCCGCACTCGTATGGTGCGTTTTTCTCGGTATCGGGCTTGTTGGGACCGAGGATCTTGCCAATACTGACCAGTGCTACGCCTAAACCGGTGCCCACAAGAAGGAACAGCAAAACGGGGAAATAGGCTGCGAGGTTCAAGACAATCCTCAATCGGTTGGTTCTGAGTGCCGTCAGGAGCATAGCACTACTGACGCTGAATCACTTCCTCAATGCACATGACGCAAGCCAGAAGACCCTACGCCAGAAGCGAAAAATGCCAGCCGAAGCGAAGCAAACGGCTGGCATTTAGATAACATTTGGTGCCGACGGCGAGACTCGAACTCGCACAGCTTTCGCCACTACCCCCTCAAGATAGCGTGTCTACCAATTTCACCACGTCGGCACTCTATGCAATCCGGGAAAACAACTTGTAAAACCCGCGAATCGCTTCAAGACTTGAATTGTAACTTGTTTAAGCAGATTGTTCAACGCACAAAAGCACGTCGCACGAAAATTTATTTCGGAACACCCGTCGCCGGAACCGAAGCGGGCGATGCAGGTGCAGCCGCCTGCGCAGGTGCCGAAACAGCTGCTGGTGCAGATGCGCCGGCAGGCGCCACCGGTGCCGTTACCGCCGCGCCGAGCACGCCAGCAGAAGGCTTCGCGTGATACGCGCCGAGGTAAGTGAGCGCCAGCGTCGTGATGAAAAACACCGCGGCGAGCACTGCCGTGGTACGCGAAAGAAAGTTGGCCGAACCGGTTGCACCGAACAGGCTACCCGATGCGCCACTGCCGAACGCCGCGCCCATGTCGGCACCTTTACCGTGCTGCAGCAGAACGAGTCCGATGACCCCCAGCGCCGACAACAACTGAACGACGATAATCAATGTTTTCAAATACAGCATCACACTCACCCGAGTCTTTATTTAAGCGCGCCGCACACTGCGTGTTGCGCGAAATGGAGTTCCCACCGAGGCGTCCGGCTTAGCCGGCGACGCTCGTTGCGGCCGCCTTGCAGATTGCCAGAAAATCCTGATCTTTCAGTGACGCGCCGCCGATCAGACCGCCGTCGATATTCGGCTGGCGGAACAGCTCTTCCGCGTTTTCCGGCTTGACGCTACCGCCGTACAACAGCGGCACATCCGCCGCGCCCTTTGCCGCGAGGCGCGTACGCAGGAATGCATGCACGGCCTGCGCCTGCCCGGCCGTTGCGCTCCTGCCGGTGCCGATTGCCCAAACCGGCTCGTAAGCGACGACAAGACGGGCCGCATCCTGCGCCGACAGTTTCGCCAGCACTTCATCGAGTTGCGCGCCGACGACCTGCTCGGTCGAGCCGGCTTCGCGCTCTTCGAGCGTTTCGCCCACGCAGACGATCGGCGTCAGACCCGCTTCGAGCGCGCGCTGCGTTTTCACCGCGACCAGCTCGGCGCTTTCGCGATGGTATGCGCGACGCTCCGAGTGCCCGACGATGGCGAGCGTTGCACCGAAATCCGTCATCATCGGTGCGGCCACTTCGCCGGTATAGGCGCCGTGCGTGAACGCCGAAACGTCCTGCACGCCCCACACGACCCGGCTGCCTTCCAGCAACGATTGCGTCTGGGCCAGATAGACACCCGGCACGCACACGCCAACCCGCACGTCGACCGGCAATTCGCTGGCGCCTTGCGCCACCGCTTGCAATAGCACGGCATTCGCGGCAAGCCGCCCGTGCATCTTCCAGTTACCGACTACCAGTTTGGCTCGTTGTTGCTTCGACATCGTCTCGTATTTCCTGTCTTGCCTGCTGTCAGCGGACGCCGCTTGCGGCGGCTTGCGACTCTTGCAGCCTTCACGCCCGCAATCCAACTGTCGGGCGTCATCCGGCGTGCGCAAAACGCGCAATTTTACTGCGTGGGGTGAAACGGGTCAAACCGCCTGTGTCAAGCGTCCTGACCCCACGTCAACACGATCTTGCCGACGTGCGTGCTGCTTTCCATCAGCGCGTGCGCTTCGGCAGCCTGCGCGGCCGGAAACACGCGATGCACGACCGGCTTGATGCGTCCAGCCTCGATATGCGGCCACACGCGCTCCTTCAGTTGCGCGGCGATCCGCGCCTTGAACTCGACCGGCCGCGGACGCAGCGTCGAACCGGTCACCGTCAAACGGCGGCGCATGACCTCGTTCAGATTCAATTCCGCTTTCGCGCCGCCGAGCATCGCGATCAGCACGAGACGCCCGCCGTCGGCCAGCGCCGAAAGTTCGCGCGGCACGTAGCTGCCCGCCACCATGTCGAGGATCACGTCGACGCCGCGATCGTTGGTCAGCGACCTGATGACCTCGACGAAATCCTCGGTCTTGTAGTTGATCGCCCGCTCGGCGCCCAACGCTTCGCACGCTCGGCATTTTTCGTCCGACCCCGCCGTCGCGAACACGCGAAAACCGAGCGCATGCGCGATCTGGATCGCGGTCACGCCAATCCCGCTCGAGCCGCCCTGCACGAGCAGCGCTTCGTTCGAACCGCCCTCGCCCTGACCGAGCTGCGCGCGATCGAACACGTTGCTCCACACCGTGAAGAAGGTCTCGGGCAGCGACGCCGCCTCGACATCCGCCAGACCCGCCGGCGCCGGCAGACATTGCAGCAGCGGCGCGCTCGCGTATTCCGCGTAGCCGCCGCCCGCCAGCAGCGCGCACACGCGATCGCCGACTTTCAAACCGAACGGGTTGTTCTTCCCGTCGATCGCGCCGCCCACGATCTCGCCCGCCACTTCCAGCCCCGGCAGATCGGACGTACCCGGCGGCGGCGCATAGCTGCCCTTGCGCTGAAACACATCCGGACGATTGATGCCCGATGCTGCCACCTTGATCAGCACCTCGCCCGCCTTGGGTTGCGGCATCGGCCGCTCCGCCAGCTTGAGGACCTCAGGCGCACCGAATTCGGTGATTTCGATCGCTTTCATCTGCGTCAGCTCCAAGATTGGATGGTGTTGCCTACCCGTTGCCGCCCTCGGCCCGAGCACCACGCCGCCATTCGAATGCGCAACACGATCCATCCTGCATGAAAAACGGCCGGCGCGCATACGCGCTGCCGGCCGTTGTTTGCTACCGCGTTACTGCGGCGTCGGTTCGCCTTGCGGCGCGCCGTTCGCGGCGTCGTTCAGCAAGGCCTTCGCCGACAGACGCACACGACCCTTCTCGTCCGTCTGGATGACCTTGACCTTCACCTGCTGGCCGTCCTTGAGGTAGTCGTTGATGTCCTTGATGCGCTCGTTGGCGATCTCGGAGATATGCAGCAGACCGTCCTTGCCCGGCAGGATGTTCACGATCGCGCCGAAATCGAGCAGCTTGAGCACGGTGCCTTCGTACACCTGGCCCACTTCGACTTCGAGCGTGATGTTCTCGATGCGCTTCTTCGCTTCGGCCATGCCTTCGCTGCTCGTGCTCGCGATCGTGACGACGCCGTCGTCCGAAATGTCGATCGTCGTGCCGGTTTCCTCGGTCAGCGCGCGGATCACCGAGCCGCCCTTGCCGATCACGTCGCGGATCTTTTCCGGATTGATCTTGATCGTGATCATGCGCGGCGCGAACTCCGACAGTTGCGTGTTCGCACCCGACACCGCCGTGGTCATCTTGCCGAGGATGTGCATGCGGCCTTCCTTCGCCTGCGCGAGCGCGACCTGCATGATTTCCTTCGTGATGCCCTGGATCTTGATGTCCATCTGCAGCGCGGTCACGCCTTGTTCCGTACCCGCGACCTTGAAGTCCATGTCGCCGAGGTGATCTTCGTCGCCGAGGATGTCGGTCAGCACCGCGAAGCGGTTGCCTTCGAGGATCAAGCCCATCGCGATACCGGCGACGTGCGCCTTCATCGGCACGCCGGCGTCCATCAGCGCGAGGCAGCCGCCGCACACCGAAGCCATCGACGACGAACCGTTCGACTCGGTGATTTCCGACACGACGCGGATCGAGTAGCCGAATTCGTCGGCGCTCGGCAGGCATGCGACGAGCGCGCGCTTGGCGAGACGGCCGTGACCGATTTCACGGCGCTTCGGCGAACCGACGCGGCCCGTTTCGCCGGTCGCGAACGGCGGCATGTTGTAGTGAAGCATGAAGCGTTCGCGGTACTCGCCTTCGAGCGCGTCGATGCTCTGCTCGTCGCCCTTCGTGCCGAGCGTCGCGACCACCAGCGCCTGGGTCTCGCCGCGCGTGAACAGCGCCGAGCCGTGGGTACGCGGCAGCACGCCGGTGCGGATTTCGATCGGGCGTACGGTGCGCGTGTCGCGGCCGTCGATACGCGGCTCGCCGTTCAGGATCTGCGTACGGACGATCTTCGCTTCGATGTCGAACAGCACATTGCCGACCGACGCCTTGTCGGCCGCCACGGTGCCGGCTGCCGCCGCGTCTTCCTCGAGCTTCGCCGAGGTGGCCGCGTAGACTTCCTTCAGCTTGGTCGAACGAGCCTGCTTGTCGCGGATCTGGTAAGCGGCGAGCAGATCGGCTTGCGCGAGTTCCGTCACGCGCGAGATCAGCGCTTCGTTCTTCGGCGCCGGCTGCCAGTCCCACTCGGGCTTGCCGCCTTCGCGGACCAGTTCGTGGATCGCGTCGATCGCGATCTGCATCTGCTCATGACCGAACACGACGGCGCCGAGCATCACGTCTTCGCTCAGCTGCTGCGCTTCCGATTCGACCATCAGCACCGCGCGTTCCGTACCGGCGACGACGAGGTCGAGCGCCGATTCCTTCATCTGCGGACGCGTCGGGTTCAGCACGTATTCGTTGTTGATGTAGGCCACACGCGCCGCACCGACCGGGCCGTTGAACGGCAGGCCGGACACCGCGAGCGCCGCCGACGCGCCGATCAGCGCGGGGATGTCGGCGGGGATTTCCGGATTCAGCGACAGCACGTGAATCACGACCTGCACTTCGTTGTAGAAGCCTTCCGGGAAGAGCGGACGCAGCGGGCGGTCGATCAGGCGCGAGATCAGCGTTTCGCCTTCCGACGGACGGCCTTCGCGGCGGAAGAAGCCGCCCGGAATCTTGCCGGCGGCGTAGGTCTTTTCGAGGTAATCGACGGTCAGCGGGAAGAAGTCCTGGCCCGGCTTGGCGGTCTTGGCGCCGACCACGGTAGCCAGCACGACGGTGTCTTCGACATCGACGATCACCGCGCCGCTCGCCTGGCGAGCGATTTCACCGGTTTCGAGGCGAACGGTGTGCTGCCCCCACTTAAACTCTTTGACGATCTTATTGAACATAGTCATTGCTTTTCCTCATCGTAATGCCGCGCGGACCGGAAGCGGCGCGGCAACGCCGGGGCCGGCGCCGCATGGGAAGAGTCGTGTTATGCCATTCCAGAGAACCGCGCTGCACGAATACGCGCGACCCGCTGGAATGACACAAAACTCCGCCCTGAAGCCCGGCCATGTTTTTATTACTGTTTCTCTACTGCTGCTGCTTTGCTGCCGATACTGCCCTGCCTGTGAACGCCGCGCGAACCGGCATACGCCGCGAATCACAGACGGCGCGCATCACATGAAGCGCGCCGCGCAAAAACAAAATGCCTGTATCAGCGAAACTGACACAGGCATCTTGCTGAACGACTGGCCGATTACTTACGCAGACCCAGCTTTTCGATCAGGCTGCGGTAACGGTCCGCGTCCTTACCCTTCAGGTAGTCGAGCAGCTTGCGACGGCGGCTCACCATGCGCAGCAGACCGCGGCGGCTGTGGTGATCCTTCGTGTGCTCCTTGAAGTGGGAGGTCAGTTCGTTGATGCGGGTCGTGAGCAGCGCGACCTGAACTTCGGGGGAGCCGGTATCGTTAGCTGCGCGTGCGAATTGCGCGACGACTTCGGACTTCTTGCTTGCTTCAACTGCGGACATATCAATTTCCTTGATGACTGGACAGGCGGTCACGGAAGAAAGGCCGTGCCGTGGATTACCCGTTTCACAAATTTACTGAGTTCTCCCGTTTGCGACTGAATCAGGACCCAGCCCCATAACGGGACGCGTATTGTAGCACAGTGCGTTCCGGCCGCGAAACCTAGGCTGGCGCGCGGACCAGACGCCGCGCGAGACCATGCGAGACCGGCCACTCAAGGCCGCCGCATCCTGCAGACGGTCGGCGCGATCGTGCGCTCGGCCGGCAGCGCCAACACCGTGCGGAATCCGTAGCCGGAGCCTTCGTTGTCGAAACGCACGCCCGGCGTGCCGGCTTTGTCCATTTCCATCACGTAGAGGGGCTGGATCAGCTGATGGTCGTCGGCGCGCATCCACGACGCGTGAAAGCCGTTGTCGAAACGGATGCCTTCGAGCGCCTTCGCGACCGCCGTCGGATCGGCGCTGCCGGCGCGGGTCATCGCAGCGGCGAGCGTTTCGATCATCAGCGGCATGCGCAGCACCGGGTAGTCGTCCTGCGCGGCCGGAAAGCGCGCGCGGAACGCCGCATACCACGCGTCCGAGGCCGCGCCGCCCGCGTTCGGATGCCAATCGGCCACCGCGATCACATGACCCACGCCCGCGTCGCCGAGCGCCGCCGGCGCGCCGAGGCTGTTGCCATAGAACGTATAGAACTTCGTGTCGAGGCCCTGCTCGCGCGCCGCCTTGACGAGCAGCGTCAGGTCGTTGCCCCAGTTGCCGGTGATCACCGCGTCCGCGCCGCTCGCGCGAATCTTCGCGATATAGGGCGCGAAATCCTTCACGCGGCCGATCGGATGAAATTCATCGCCGACCACCGCGATGTCCGGGCGCTTCGCCGCGAGCGTCGAGCGCGCGAGGCTGCTCACGTCATGGCCGAAGCTGTAATCCTGGTTCAGCAGATAGACCTTTTTCACGGCCTTGTCGCGCTCGATCACGTCGGCGAGCGCGGCCATGCGCATGCCAGCGTGCGCGTCGAAACGGAAGTGCCAGAAGCTGCAGTCCGCGTTGGTGAGCGCGGGGTCGTCGGCGGAATAGTTGAGGAACAGTTCGCGATTGTCCGGCTCGCGGCTGTTCTGCTTGTCGATCGCACCGATCAGCGCGGCCGCGACCGCCGAACTGTTGCCCTGCATGATGTAGCCGATATGGCGATCGGCGGCCGCGCGCAGTTGCGTGAGCGCTTCCTCGGTGCTGCCCTTGCTGTCGAGCACGACCAGTTCGAACGGATGCGCGCCGTCCGGGAGCTTCACGCCGCCGCTCGCATTCACCTGCTCGACACCGAAGCGCAGATTGCGCTCGACCGCCGCACCGGCATTCGCGAACGGACCGGACATGCCTTCGATCAGCGCAAGCTGGATCGGCTTGCCGGTGGGTTTGCCGGCGGACATGCCGGCTGCGTTGCTTGCAGACCTGCTCGTCGGTTTGCCCACCGCGCCCACGCCCGGCGTGACGGCCGCCGCCGTCACACTCGCGACCTGACCGGCCGCTGAACCAGCCGAACCCGCCGCGACTGTCGCCACTGCACGAGCCGCGCTCACCCCCGCCACCATCGAAACCGCCGTGAACGCCACCGCGGCCACCGCCCGTTGCCAGATCGCCATCGTTACTGTCCCGCCTGAATCTTCGAAGCGCGGATCATAGGACGCCGCGCACGGAATAGGCAAGCCGGCGCATCCGTTACCGTTCTGCCGGCGGATCATCACGAAGCGCAGGTCTTTTGCGACAGCGCGTGTCAAAATAAAGCGTCTCGATGATAAAAACCGCTACTCAAACGCCATCGGAGGAATCCATGCCGAATCACCACCGCCGCGCGGCAGCCTCGATCGCGGCACCCACCGGCATGCGCCTGCGCCGTGCCGCGCTGGTCTGTATGAGCGCGCTGGCGCTTGCCGGCTGCGCGCAACCCTGGCAGCAATATCAGCCGGGTGCGGACGTATCGACGGTCATCGCGCGCCTCGGTCCGCCGCGCGAAACCTACGATCTGCCCGACGGCGGCAAGCGCCTGATGTGGCCGACCCAGCCGATGGGCGAAACCACCACCGCCGCCGACATCGATGCGGCCGGCAAGATCGTCAACATGCGCCAGGTGCTGCAGCCGAATGAGTTCTACCGCGCCGAGATCGGCAAATGGACGCGCAGCGACGTGCTCGTGAACTTCGGCCGACCGGTCGAAACGGCGTACTTCCCGCTCATGAAGCGCGAGGTCTGGACGTATCGCTACCTCGAAGACAACGTCTGGTACATGCTCTACAGCTTCTATTTCGACGACCAGGGCATCCTGCGGCTCACGCAGAAAACGCCGGACCCGTTGCACGACCCGGATCGCCGCAGCCTGTTCTGAGCGAGGCTCCGCGCGCCGCGGGGTTAGCCGCGGCACGCGCAACGCAGTACCGCAACAACGTAACGATCCTCGCCGCGCCCCTTCCAGAACCACCGCGCCAAAAAAAGAAGCCCCGTGCACCGAACCGCACGGGGCTTCTGCATTACGGCACGCGCACAATCACACGCCTTCCGAGCGCTGCGGATTCAGCTTGTCCGTATTCGAATACAGCTTGTTGAGCGCCGAGATATAAGCCTTCGCCGATGCCGCGACGATATCGGGATCGGTGCCCACGCCATTGACGATGCGCCCGCTCCTCGACAGCCGCACCGTCACCTCGCCCTGCGCCTGGGTGCCGGTCGTGATCGCGTTGACCGAGTACAGCAGCAGTTCCGAGCCGCTGCCCACTTCCGTTTCGATCGCGTTGAGCGTCGCATCGACGGGGCCGTTGCCGCGCGCCTCGCCGGTGATCTCCTTGCCCTCGACCGAGAACACGACCTTCGCATGCGGCTGCTCGCCGGTTTCCGAGTGCTGCGACATCGACAGGAATTTGTAGTGCTCCTTCTCCTGCGCCTGCGCCGATTCCTCGTTGACGATCGCGATAATGTCCTCGTCGAAGATTTCCGCCTTGCGGTCGGCCAGTTCCTTGAAGCGCGCGAAAGCGGCGTTCAGTTCGGCCTCGCTATCGAGCGCGATGCCGAGTTCCTGCAAACGCTGCTTGAACGCGTTGCGGCCCGACAGCTTGCCGAGCACGATCTTGTTCGCGGTCCAGCCCACGTCTTCGGCGCGCATGATTTCGTAGGTGTCGCGCGCCTTCAGCACGCCGTCCTGATGGATGCCCGACGCATGCGCGAACGCGTTCGCGCCGACCACCGCCTTGTTCGGCTGCACGACGAAACCGGTGATCTGCGAGACGAGCTTCGAGGCCGGCACGATCTGCGTCGTGTCGAGACCGACGTCGAGGCCGAAGTAATCCTTGCGGGTCTTCACCGCCATCACGATTTCTTCGAGCGAGGTATTGCCCGCGCGCTCGCCGAGACCGTTGATCGTGCACTCGACCTGACGCGCGCCGCCAAGCTGCACGCCGGCGAGCGAATTCGCCACCGCCATGCCGAGGTCGTTATGGCAATGCACCGAGAACACCGCCTTGTGCGAGTTCGGAATGCGTTCGCGCAGCGTCTTGACGAGCTGGCCGTACAGTTCCGGCACGCCGTAGCCGACCGTGTCCGCGATGTTGATCGTGGTCGCACCCTCGGCGATCACCGCTTCGAGCACGCGGCACAGGAAGTCCATGTCGGAGCGGCTGCCGTCTTCGGGCGAGAACTCGACGTCGTCGGTGAATTTGCGCGCGAAACGCACCGCGAGTTTCGCCTGCTCGAACACCTGCTCCGGCGTCATGCGCAGCTTCTTTTCCATGTGCAGCGGCGACGTCGCGATGAACGTGTGGATGCGGAAGTGATCGGCCGGCTTGAGCGCGTCGGCGGCGCGCTGGATGTCCTTGTCGTTCGCGCGCGCGAGCGAGCAGACCGTGCTGTCCTTCACGAGGCCCGCGATCGTGTGGATCGCGTCGAAGTCGCCGTTCGAGCTGGCCGCGAAGCCGGCTTCGATCACGTCGACTTTCATCCGCTCGAGTTGCTTGGCGATGCGGATCTTTTCTTCCTTCGTCATCGATGCCCCCGGCGATTGCTCGCCGTCGCGCAACGTGGTGTCGAAAATGATCAGTTTGTCGGACATATCGGGCCTCCTCGGGAGTCGTTCGGATGTGGGGATAGGATGTTTGATTCGGCGATTGGCATGGCCGCTCGCGAGGCACGTTTGCGAAGGTCGCGACCGACGCGAACGGAGCGCAACAGCGCATCGAGGCGAGAATGAAGCGGGCGGAGCGGCGCTCGGCTCGATGACGAGGCGCGGGCCGAGCCCGGACGGCCACGCAAAACGCACTTATCCGACGACTATAGCGGCATTCAACGGGCCGCGCAATGCGCGCCGGAGCGGCCCGCGGCGGGGTCGGCGCAGGGCTCCGCAGCAGGCTGCACGCGTAGGCCGGGAAACGAAAAACGGCAGCCCTCGGGCTGCCGTTTTCTCATGACGCCGACGCGCCAGCGCGGGCTCAAACCTTACCGGTCGCGCGTCGCCGAGCGCGCCGGATTGGCCCTGCCACGCACCGCCTGATAAGCCCAGAACACGTAGCCGGACAGACCGTACAGCACGAACAGGCCGAACAGCATCAGCGGCGGATCGGACGACACGAGCACGAACGCGACCACCACGAGCAGGATCACACCGAACGGCACGCGATGCCGCACGTCGAGCGCCTTGCCGCTGTAGAACGGTGCGTTCGACACCATCGTCACGCCCGCGTAGATGGTCAGCACGAAGGCGACCCACGGCAACCAGACGAGCTTCAGCGGCACGCGGTTGTCAGTGGCGAGCCACACGAAGCCGGCGATCAGCGCCGCCGCGGCCGGGCTCGGCATGCCCTGGAAGAAACGCTTGTCGACCACGCCGATGTTCGTGTTGAAACGCGCGAGCCGCAGCGCCGCGCCCGAGCAATAGACGAACGCCGCGAGCCAGCCCCAGCGGCCGAGGTCTTTCAGGACCCACTCGTACATGACGAGCGCCGGCGCGACGCCGAACGACACCATGTCCGACAGGCTGTCGAACTGCTCGCCGAAGGCGCTTTGCGTATGCGTCATGCGCGCGACGCGGCCGTCCATGCCGTCGAGCACCATCGCGACGAAGATCGCGATCGCCGCGATTTCGAAGCGTACGTTCATCGCCTGCACGACGGCGAAGAAGCCGCAGAACAGCGCCGCCGTGGTGAACGCGTTCGGCAGCAGATAGATGCCGCGTTTTCTGAGGAACTGCTGACGCTGCGCGCGCCGGCTCTCGACAGCCGACGGCTCCGTCACGATCGGCTTGTTGCGGCGAAACGGCCGTGGCAGCGGTCCGTTGTTACGGGGTCGACGCGGTTTGAATGCGGCCATTCGGACAACCTCCTGTATGCCGCTTTACAGCTCGGCGAGGATCGTGGACGACGCCGACACCTTCTCGCCGATCGACACGCGCGGACGGCTGCCCACCGGCAGATACACGTCGACGCGCGAACCGAAGCGGATGAACCCGTAACGCTGGCCGCGCGTAAGCGGCTCGCCGGCACGGACGTAGCAGAGAATGCGCCGCGCGATCAGCCCGGCGATCTGCACCGAGGTCACGGTCTGGCCGCCGGCCATTTCGATCACGACCGCATTGCGCTCGTTTTCGAGCGAGGCTTTATCGACCGCCGCATTCAGATAGGCGCCCGGAAAGTATTCGACCTTCGAGATCGCGCCGTCGACCGGCGAGCGCTGCGAGTGGACGTTGAACACGTTCATGAACACGCTGATTTTCAGCGCCTCGCGATTCGCATAAGGGTCATGCGCGGTTTCGACCGCGACGATGCGGCCGTCGGCAGGACACAGCACCGCGTTGGCCTGGGTCGGAATCGGACGGGCCGGGTCGCGGAAGAACTGCACGACGAACAACAGGATCAGCCAGAAGATCCACGCAATGCCGAACCCCGCGAAGGCGTGAACCAGTAAGGCAACGACGGCCGCGATGGCGATGAACGGCCAGCCTTCTCGCGCGATGATCGGATGAGGGTAATTCATGGATGGCTTCTGTGTTTTTGTAAAACCGTAGGATAGCAAAAGCCGCCCAGGGTTCAGCACCCTTGGACGGCTTTTTGACTGGTCCGGCCGCCGCGCCGAAGCGCCGCGCCGGACCTCGTTGCGTCGCGACGCTTAGTTCTTCGACTGGTCGACGAGCTTGTTCTTCGCGATCCACGGCATCATCGCGCGCAGCTTCGAGCCGACCTGCTCGATCTGGTGCTCGGCCGTCAGGCGGCGGCGCGATTGCAGCGTCGGTGCGCCAGCCTTGTTCTCGATGATGAAGCTCTTCGCGTACTCGCCGGTCTGGATGTCGGTCAGCACGGCCTTCATCGCCTTCTTCGTTTCAGCGGTCACGATGCGCGGACCCGTCACGTACTCGCCGTACTCGGCGTTGTTCGAGATCGAGTAGTTCATGTTCGCGATGCCGCCTTCGTAGATCAGGTCGACGATCAGCTTCAGTTCGTGCAGGCACTCGAAGTACGCCATTTCCGGCGCGTAACCCGCTTCGACCAGCGTTTCGAAGCCGGCCTTGATCAGGTCGACGGTACCGCCGCACAGCACGGCCTGCTCGCCGAACAGGTCGGTTTCGGTTTCTTCGCGGAAGTTCGTTTCGATGATGCCGGCACGGCCGCCGCCGTTAGCCGCTGCATACGACAAAGCGATGTCGCGCGCTGCGCCCGACTTGTCCTGGGCAACCGCGATCAGGTGCGGCACGCCGCCACCTTGCGAGTAGGTGCCGCGCACCGTGTGGCCCGGTGCCTTCGGCGCGATCATGATGACGTCGAGGTCGGCGCGCGGGATCACCTGGCCGTAGTGCACGTTGAAGCCGTGCGCGAACGCGAGCGCCGCGCCCTGCTTGATGTTCGCGTGAACTTCCTTCGCGTACACGTCGGCGATCTGCTCGTCCGGCAGCAGCATCATGACGACGTCCGCGCCCTTGACCGCTTCCGCGACTTCCTTCACTTGCAGGCCGGCGTTCTCGGCCTTGCTCCACGATGCGCCGCCCTTGCGCAGACCGACCGTGATGTTCACGCCGCTTTCCTTCAGGTTCAGCGCGTGCGCATGGCCTTGCGAGCCATAGCCGATGATGGTGACCTGCTTGCCCTTGATGAGGGAGAGATCGGCGTCCTTGTCGTAGAAAACTTTCATGTCGGTTCCTTGGCTAGATTCGATGATTCAGGAAATTCAGGTACTGCAAATAATGTGCTGCGAGCCGGGTTCGAAGTGAGCTGCCCGGCCTTATGATCGTGACGCCAGCTCACGGCGTCGAAACAGGAAAGCGCCGCGTATCAGACCTTCAGGATGCGCTCGCCGCGCCCGATGCCCGAGCCGCCCGTGCGGACCGTCTCGAGAATCGCCGTGGAATCGAGCCCTTCGATGAAGGCGTCGAGCTTGTCGCTCGCCCCCGTCAGTTCGATCGTGTAGGTCTTTTCGGTGACGTCGATGATGCGGCCGCGGAAAATATCCGACATCCGCTTCATCTCCTCACGCTCCTTGCCGACCGCCCTCACCTTGATCAGCATCAGCTCGCGCTCGATGTGGGCGCCCTCGGTAAGGTCGACCACTTTCACCACCTCGATCAGGCGGTTCAGATGCTTCGTGATCTGTTCGATCACGTCGTCCGAGCCAATGGAGACGATGGTCATGCGCGACAGCGAACGGTCTTCGGTCGGAGCCACCGTCAAGGTTTCGATGTTGTAGCCGCGTGCCGAGAAAAGCCCCACCACGCGCGACAGCGCGCCCGGTTCGTTTTCCAGCAGGACGGAAATAATGTGTCTCATGTTTCGCTTCTTCCAGATGTTTTGTCGATGTCCGCGAGCGGCGCGACGCCGCTTCGTTTGCCCTCGCCCTTTTTGAAGGCGCGCATGACGAAGCCGGCGGCCTGGCCGTCGTTATAGATCTTCCGAACCCATGAGCATCTCGGTGATGCCCTTGCCGGCCTGAACCATCGGCCAGACGTTTTCGGTCGGATCGGTCTGGAAGTCGAGAAACACCGCGCGATCCTTGAGGCGCAACGCTTCCTTCAGCGCCGGCTCCACATCGGCCGTGCGCTCGATGCGCATGCCGACGTGGCCGTACGCTTCGGCGAGCTTCACGAAATCCGGCAGCGCATCCATGTACGAATGCGAATAGCGCTTGCTGTATTCGATCTGCTGCCACTGACGCACCATGCCCAGATAGCGGTTGTTCAGCGAAAGAATCTTGACCGGGAGGTCGTACTGCTTGCAGGTCGACAGCTCCTGGATGCACATCTGGATCGAGCCTTCGCCCGTGATGCACAGCACGTCGTCGTCCGGGTGGGCCATCTTCACGCCCATCGCGGCCGGCAGGCCGAAACCCATCGTCCCGAGGCCGCCGGAGTTGATCCAGCGACGCGGCTTGTTGAACTTATAGAACTGCGCGGCCCACATCTGGTGCTGGCCGACGTCGGAACACACGAAGGCATTGCCGTCGGTCAGCTCCCACGCCTTTTCGACCACGTACTGCGGCTTGATGACGTCGCTCTTGCGGTCGAACTTGAGGCAGTCTTTCGCGCGCCAGCCTTCGATGTCCTTCCACCAGTCGGCCAATGCCGCGGTGTCCGGGCCATGCTCGGCCGTCTGCAACTGTTCGATCAGCTCCTTCAGCACTTCCTTCACGTCGCCGACGATCGGAATGTCGACCTTGACGCGCTTGGAAATGGAGGAAGGATCGATGTCGATATGGATGATCTTGCGCGGCCGCGAGGCGAAGTGCGCCGGGTCGCCGATCACGCGGTCGTCGAAGCGCGCACCGATCGCGATCAGCACGTCGCAGTGCTGCATCGCCATGTTGGCTTCGTACGTGCCGTGCATGCCGAGCATGCCGAGGAATTTCTTGTCGCTCGAACGGTAGCCGCCCAGACCCATCAGCGTGTTGGTGACCGGATAGCCGAGCAGATCGGCGAACTGGTTCAGCTCGCGCGAGGCGTCCGCGAGAATGATGCCACCACCGGTGTAGATGTACGGGCGCTTCGCCGACAACAGCAGCGAGACTGCCTTGCGGATCTGGCCGGAGTGGCCCTTCGTGACGGGGTTGTACGAGCGCAGCGACACGCTCCGGATCGGCTCGTACTGGCACGGCGCCTTCGACACATCCTTCGGAATGTCGATCAGCACGGGGCCGGGGCGGCCGGTACGGGCAATGTAGAACGCTTTCTTGACGGTGGCGGCGAGATCGCGCACGTCCTTCACGAGGAAGTTGTGCTTCACGCAGGGACGCGTGATACCGACCGTGTCGCACTCCTGGAACGCATCCTGACCGATCGCGGCAGTCGGCACCTGGCCGCTGATCACCACCATCGGGATCGAATCCATGTAGGCGGTGGCGATGCCGGTCACCGCATTGGTGACACCGGGGCCGGACGTCACGAGACATACGCCGACCTTGCCGGTGGAACGCGCATAGGCGTCGGCAGCATGCACGGCAGCCTGTTCGTGGCGCACGAGCACATGCTGGAATTTGTCCTGCTTGTACAGCTCGTCGTAAATGTAGAGTACCGAGCCGCCGGGATAGCCCCAGATGAACTCGACGTCTTCGTCGGCCAGTGCCTTCATGAGCACGGTGGCGCCGATAGAGTCGGCTTCGTGGAGAGGGGTCGTATCCGACGTGGAGAATTCCGCGCTGGGCATATTCATTGATTGACCTTTCGAATTTTCGGCAAAAAATTGATCGGGTGCTCTCTGCCGGGCTCGTGACTCGGGTTCAAGCGGCGCGTCCAGTTGACAGGCGGGCTTCTTGGGCCACACCTCAATTGAGACAACTCACTTATGTTGCGAACCAGCGACAATAGCGGCTGGCGCGCTCGCGGTCAAGCAAATATTGCCTCAGGCTTGTGCGTCGATTCGGAAAAATGCCCGCAATGACCGCGACGATTCGCACGGCGCGCAATCCCGCAACCGTCATGCAAATGCAAGCCGAAGCACGTTTCACCCCTCGCCACGCAAAAGTTTGTTAGCATCCGCGAGTTTTACGACATTTTTCGACCGATTACGCGCACGCCCGCTGCGCCGACCTCACACGGATGGCATCAGACAAGGAACTCGCCGATTTTCTGGCGGGCGTCGAAAGGCGCGCATTCAAGCAGACGGTCTACGCCGTGCGGGACGACGACGCCTCGCTCGACATCGTGCAGGACGCGATGATCAAGCTCGCCGAAAAGTACGGCGATCGTCCGGCGGCCGAGTTGCCGCTGCTGTTTCAGCGTATTCTGCAGAATGCGATGCACGACTATTTCCGTCGTGCGAAAGTACGCAATACGTGGATCAGCCTGTTCTCGTCGCTCGGCAATGCGGACGACGACGAATTCGATCCGCTGGAGACGTTCGAGGCCGAGGCCGGTTCGGCCGGTGCCGAGAGCAACGAGCAGAAGCTCGAGCGCGAACAGGTCCTGCAGTTGATCGACGACGAGATCCAGAAATTACCGGCACGTCAACGGGAGGCGTTTCTCATGCGTTATTGGGAGGATATGGATGTCGCCGAGACTGCCGCCGCAATGGGCTGTTCCGAAGGCAGCGTGAAAACGCACTGCTCCCGGGCCACCCACACGCTGGCGCAAGCGCTCAAGGCCAAAGGAATCACGCTATGAGCTCCCTTGAAACCCGAGAACTCGAGTTCGCGCGCGAAATGCGCCGCGCGCTCGACGAAAACACCGCCAATCTCTCCCCCGCCACCGTCGACCGGCTCGCCACGGCACGCCGCGCGGCACTCGCGCGCAAGAAGCCCGAGCCCGTCAGCGCGCCGTCGTTCGTGCCCGCTTTCGCCGGCATGCCGGCCGGGATGGCCAACCTGTCGGGAAGCGGCTTCAGGCAGCCGCGCCACCGTTCGCCGCTGCGCCGCTTCGCGCTCGCGTGGCCGCTCGCCGCGCTGCTGGTGAGCCTCGTCGGCATTGCGTACTGGGAAGACCACCAGCGCACCGCCGAACTCGCCGATATCGACGCCGCCATGCTGAGCGACGACTTGCCGCTCAATGCCTACCTTGACCACGGTTTCAACGCGTATCTTTCACGCGCCCACTGAGCGGGAGATTTCTCGGGTGAGTTACAAGCGCGGCCTGGCCGTTGTTTTCGGATGCACGATCGCGGCCCTGGTGTCGTTTGCCGCGACGTACCCGCGCTTTCATCCGGGCCCGGCAGCCCCGGCCAGCCCCTCGGCCGGCAACAACGCCACAGCGAAAGCTCCCGCCCCCACGCTGTCCGTCGAATTGCCCGGCCTGCCCGGCAACAACAGTCCGCTTGCATGGGCGCGCCTGAGCGCCGCCGAGCATGTCGCGCTCGCGCCGTTCGCCTCCGAATGGGATTCGTTTAGCGACGAGCGCAAGCGCAATTGGGTCAAGATCGCATCGCGTTACGCGAAAATGTCGCCTGATGCGCAAAAACGCCTGCACGAGCGCATGAGCGAATGGGTCCGCATGACGCCGGATCAGCGGCGTGTCGCGCGCGAGAACTACCAGGTATCGAAGGAATTGCCGCGCGAAGCCCGCCAGAACGCGTGGAAGGCGTATCAGCAACTGCCCGAGGACCTGAAGGAACGGCTGGCCGCCAGCGAGCACAAACGCCGGCCGAGCGTCGTCAGCGCGCCGCCGTCGGCGCGTAACGAGCTCAAGGGTATCGACCGCCTCGTCAACGCGCGCGAACATGGCGGCGCGAGCGAGGCGGCAGCGGCGAGCGCCGCGGCGGCCGCATCGTCGCCGGGAGCGAGCGCGCTGCCGTCGCCGCCCGCGATTCCGGCGGCGGGCAGTTTCGTGCCGGCGACGCCGGTGCCGGTATCGCCGGCCGAAGCGCCGTCGATCTTCAACGGCTCCTGATCCGCCACCTCGTCCCTCCCTCGCCCCTCCCGTGTCCCAGCCCCTCGCGACCTCGCCCCTGCCCACCACCCCCGCGCCCGGCATGGTGCCGACCGTGCGGCGCCGGCTTGCGGCGTTGCTCTACGAAGCGGTGATCCTGTTCGGCGTCGTGTTTATCGCCGCTTATCTGTTCAGCACGCTGACGCAGCAGCGCAACGGCCTCACGCATCACAATCTGCTGGCCGGCTGGATCGGGCTCGTGGTCGGCGTGTACTTCGTGTGGTTCTGGACTCACGGCGGACAGACGCTACCGATGAAGACCTGGCGCCTGCGGGTCGTTTCCGCCGATGGCGGGCCGCTTTCCGTCGCACGGGCGGTTGCGCGTTATGTGCTTGCATGGCTGTGGTTTTTACCGCCGCTTGCGGTGCATCCGCTGCTGGGGTTGCGGGTGCCGCAGACGCTTGTCGTTGCGGGTGTCTGGTTCGTGGTGTGGGCCGCGAGTGGGCGTTTTGATTCGCAGCGGCAGTTTCTGCATGACCGGTTGGCGGGGACGAGAATAGTGCAGGGTTAGTGGCCCCTTGGGCGGGGCGGGGCTTCTTTGTCTTTGTTCTCTGCGCCGCAGGCCCCCTCGTAATAAGAACTTCTCATGACTGTCACGTCAGAGTCACGCGCGCCCGGCCCAATACGGGCACCGCCACTCGACGTGTAAGCCATGGACCCCAAGACGTCCGCGACTTCCCTGTTTCGCCAGATCGGCCCGAGCGTCGACACCGTCGCTTTCCGTCCGGCCCCGGGTTCCGCCCAGCACGGTCTGCCGCCGCCGGCGACGCCGCCCCTCGATGCCCACGCCGATCATCCCGATGACAGCC
The DNA here is from genome assembly GCF_017105025.1 of Paraburkholderia sp. Ac-20336. NCBI lineage: Bacteria > Pseudomonadati > Pseudomonadota > Betaproteobacteria > Burkholderiales > Burkholderiaceae > Paraburkholderia > Paraburkholderia sp. Ac-20336. The sequence continues at coordinate 56,571 of NZ_JAAGPS010000013.1, forward strand.
ACGCCGATCCGCATCGCTATCGCACGATCTGGCTCTCCGACATCCATCTCGGCTCGAGCGGCTGCCAAGCCAGCTATCTGCTCGACTTCCTGCGCCACAACGAATCGGAGTACCTCTACCTCGTCGGCGACATCATCGACGGCTGGCAGTTGAAGAAAGGCTGGTACTGGCCGCAGGCGCACAACGACGTCGTGCAGAAAGTGCTGCGCAAGGCGCGCAAAGGCACCCAGGTGATCTACGTGCCCGGCAATCACGACGAAGCCGCGCGCCAGTTCTGCGACCTCGCGTTCGGCGACATCCACGTGCGCGGCGAAGCGTTCCACACCACGCTCGCCGGCAAGCGCATGTGGATCGTGCACGGCGATCTGTTCGACGGCGTGATCCAGCACGCGAAGTGGCTCGCCTATCTCGGCGACACGCTCTACACGATGATCCTCGTGCTGAACCGCTGGTTCAACCGCATCCGCAGCAAGCTCGGCTTCCCGTACTGGTCGCTCTCGCAGTACCTCAAGCATCAGGTCAAGAACGCGGTCAACTTCATCTCCTCGTTCGAGACCGTGATGACCGACGAAGCGCGCCGCCGCGGCTGCGACGGCGTCGTTTGCGGGCACATCCACAAGGCCGAGATGCGCGAGATCGACGGCGTGCTGTATTGCAACGACGGCGACTGGGTCGAGAGTCTGTCGGCACTCGTCGAGACGTACGAGGGCGAGCTCAAGGTGATCTTCTGGACCACGCTGCAAGCCCCGCAAGCCGGCGCGCAGAAGGCCCGGGCCACCGCCTAGCGCCCGCCGCTTCAATCGGCCCCGAATCGGGAACCAATCGATGAGTCAATCGAGGAATCAATCGATGAAGATCATGATCGTCACCGACGCATGGGAACCGCAGGTCAACGGCGTCGTGCGCACGCTGAAAAACACCACGCGCGAACTCATGGCGCTCGGCCATGAAGTCGATCTGCTGACACCGCTCGAATTCAAAACGATCCCCTGCCCGACGTATCCGGAAATCCGCCTGTCGCTGCTGCCGCGCCGCAAGCTGCGCGAGCGCATCGACCGCTTCGCGCCCGACGCGCTGCACATCGCGACCGAAGGACCGCTCGGCATGGCCGCGCGGTCCTATGCGCTGCAGCACAAGCTGCCGTTCACGACCGCCTATCACACGCGCTTTCCCGAATACGTGCAGGCGCGTTTCGGCATTCCGCTTACCGCGACCTACAAGTTCCTGCACTGGTTCCACAAGCCCTCGCTCGCGGTGATGGCGCCGACGCCCGTCGTCAAGCAGGATCTGGAAAAGTTCGGCTTCACGAACGTCGTGCTGTGGACGCGCGGTGTCGACCTCGACATCTTCCATCCGATGGACTCGAAGGTGCTCAACACCGCGCGGCCGATCTTCCTGTACGTCGGGCGCGTGGCGGTCGAGAAGAACGTCGAGGCGTTTCTGCAGCTCGATCTGCCCGGCTCGAAGTGGGTCGCGGGCGAAGGCCCGGCGCTCGCCGAGCTGAAGTCGCGCTATCCGCAGGCGAACTACCTCGGCGTGCTGTCGCAGGCCGAACTCGCGAAGGTCTACGCGGCCGCCGACGTCTTCGTGTTCCCGAGCCGCACCGACACGTTCGGCCTCGTGCTGCTCGAAGCGCTCGCCTGCGGCACGCCGGTGGCCGCCTACCCGGTCACGGGTCCGATCGACGTGCTCGGCGACGGCAACGCCGGCGCGATGCACGAGGACCTGCGCGAGGCCTGCCTCGAAGCGATGAAGATCGATCGCCACGACGCGCGCGCATGGGCTGAGCGCTTCTCGTGGGCCGCCGCGTCCGCGCAATTCGCCGCGCATCTGAAGCCGCTGCGGCGCGAAGCGTATCGCGAGGAAAGCGCCGCCGCATGACGCGGCGCGCCGAACCGCCCATGCGAAGCCGATCCAATGCGGAGCGCAAGTCGGGCAGCGCATTGCGCGCCGTCGAATCCACGCGCGAGGCCGCGAGCCTCGAACCGTCCGACGACGACGCCACGCACGAACCGCTGAGCCCCGACGACCCGCTCGCGCCGCTGCCGTTCAATCCGTACAAGGGCAATCGCGGTCTCACGCGCGCCTGGCACGCGATGAAAAATTCGCTGGCCGGCTTTCGCGTGGCAATTCGCGAGGAAAGCGCGTTTCGCCAGGAACTGACGCTCGCCGCGATCCTGATTCCGTGCGGCATCCTCGAGCCGGTCGATCCCGTATCGCACGTGCTGCTGCTCGGCTCGGTGCTGCTCGTGCTGATCGTCGAGCTGCTCAATTCGAGCGTCGAAGCCGCGATCGACCGCATTTCGCTCGAACGCCACGAGCTGTCGCGCCGCGCGAAGGATCTCGGCAGCGCGGCCGTGATGGTCGCGCTCGGCATGTGCGTAATGACGTGGGGAGTGATCGTCGGACCGCTCGTAGTGCGCTGGTTGCGCATGTGGTTGTGATGCAAACCGGATGGCGGCCCGCACGCGCCGCCGCGTCCCCGGAAAGGAAAATCCTGTAGGGCGGCTAGGTACGAGAACGCTCGGTTTATAATCGTTAGACAGTCCCACGGAAAAGCCCCGGGCAAGGCAGCGCCCAAGGCTTTGCCGCCCCCTCGGGGGGCCTGCCGAGCGGCGGGCTGGGGAGCGCTCAATATACCAACCGCATCCGGGTGGAACACGCAGCAGCGGCACGCCGCCGCGCGCCCAGCCCGGCATAACCAGGGCCGGACGACATGGAAGCCAAACCTCCCCGCCGCACGCGCGAACGGATTCTCGAACTCTCGTTGAAACTCTTCAACGAAATCGGCGAGCCGAACGTCACGACGACGACGATCGCCGAGGAAATGGAAATCAGTCCAGGCAACCTGTACTACCACTTCCGCAACAAAGACGACATCATCAACAGCATCTTCAGCCAGTTCGAGCAGGAGATCGAAAAGCGTCTGCGGTTCCCCGACGACCATCGCGCGACGATCGACGAAATGTGGTCGTATCTGCAATACATGGTCGATTTCACCTGGCGCTACCGCTTCCTGTACCGCGACCTGAACGATCTGCTCGCGCGCAACCGCACGCTCGAAACCCACTTCAAGCAGATCATCAGCCACAAGGTGCGCTTCGCGAGCCAGTTCTGCGAGCAACTCGTCGCCGACGGCGAAATGGTCGCGACGCCGCAGGAACTGCAGGTGATCGCGACCAACGTCGGCGTGATCGGCACGTACTGGCTGTCGTACCAGTTCGTCATGAATCCGCGCAAATACAACGAACAGGAAGCGATCCGCGCGGAACTGCACCAGGTCAGCGTGCAGATCGTCTCGCTGATGGCGCCCTACCTGCGCGGCCGCTCGCGGCAGATTTTCGACGACCTCGTCTCCGGCAAGCTGCCCAAGCGCGAGTTTTACGACTACCTGCCGCCGCGCGAAGGCGCCGCGCCTCGCAACGAATCGAAGGACAGCTGAGCATGAAGTCGGTGTGCGTATATTGCGGCTCCTCGATGGGAGTCAAACCGCTGTACGAACAGGCCGCGCGCGCCTTCGGCCACGCGCTCGTGCAAAGCGGCCTCACGCTCGTCTACGGCGGCGGCAAGGTCGGGCTGATGGGCGTGATCGCCGATACGGTGATGGCCGAAGGCGGCCGCGCGATCGGCGTGATTCCCGAACTGCTCGTCGACAAGGAAGTCGGCCATAACGGGCTGACCGAACTGCACGTGGTGCCCGACATGCATCATCGCAAGAAGATGATGGCCGAGCTGTCCGACGCGTTCGTCGCGATGCCGGGCGGCGCGGGCACGCTCGAAGAGCTGTTCGAGGTCTTCACGTGGGCCCAGCTCGGCTATCACGGCAAACCCGTCGCGCTGCTCAATACCGGCCACTTCTACGACCCGCTGATCCAGCTGCTGCGCCATACGGTCGACGAAGGCTTCATGCGCCGCACCTATCTCGACATGCTGCAGATCGACGCCGATCCCGCCGCGCTGATCGGCAAGCTGCGCGGCTATCGGCCGCCCGTGCGCGACAAGTGGGCGGTGCAGGGCAATACGGTTTGAGGCCGAGGCTGGAGGCGGCGGTTGATGCGGCAGTTTGAGGCCGCTTCCATGCTGGCATGCGGGCTCCGTGGTGGCTTTGCCTTGCTTCGACTCGACGCTGGTTTCGCGCCGGTTTCGCACTGGTTCGACCGCCGCTTTGATCTCTGTTTGAGCACCGGCTTCACCCTGCCTTGAGCGCATTGAGCGCAATCCAGGCGCAGCCCGAACATGGCCTGAATACGGCTTGCAGGCTTTTTGCGAGCCCCGCGCGATCCATCCGAACCACGAGGTTGCCATGACGAAAGCTGTTCTGATTACCGGCGGCAGCCGCGGCATCGGCCGCGCAACCGCACGTCTGCTCGGCGCGCGCGGCTGGTTCGTCGGCGTCAATTACGTGCGCGACCTGGCGGCCGCGCAGCAGACGGTCGGCGAAGTGGAGCGCGCGGGCGGCCGCGCGGTGCCGATCGCCGGCGACGTCGCCGACGAAGCCGACGTAATCGCAATGTTCGATACGCTGCAGCAGACCTTCGGCCGCATCGACGCGCTCGTCAACAACGCGGGCATCGTCGCGCCGTCGAGCCCGCTCGCCGACATGGACCTCGCGCGCCTGAAGCGCATGTTCGACGTCAACGTGCTCGGCGCCTACCTGTGCGCGCGCGAAGCCGCGCGGCGCATGTCGAGCGATCGCGGCGGCGCGGGCGGCGCGATCGTCAATATTTCGTCGGCAGCGGCGCGGCTCGGTTCGCCGAACGAATACGTCGATTACGCAGGCTCGAAAGGCGCGATCGACACGATGACGCTCGGGCTCGCGAAAGAACTCGGCCCGCGCGGCGTGCGCGTGAACGCGGTGCGCCCGGGCCTCATCGACACCGAGATTCACGCGAGCGGCGGCAAGCCCGAGCGGGCCGCGCAACTCGGCGCGACCACGCCGCTCGGCCGCCCCGGCAGCGCCGACGAAGTGGCCGAAGCCGTCGTGTGGCTGCTGAGCGACGCGGCATCGTATGTGACGGGCGCGCTTTTCGACGTGGCCGGCGGACGCTGACGCGCCGGATCGCCAGGCCGCAGTCCCTCGCACCCCAAGCGCGGCCCATCGTGGCCGCGCTTTTTTCTTCCCTGCTCCACGGCGCATTCCCGCCGATCTGGCGGCAAACGCACACTCGCGTGGATAAAACGCCACGCTCGGCCCTTTCCCTGTAATCCCCCGTAATAATATGGCGTTAGAATCGGCCGGAACGTGCGCCGTTTCGACGACGCACGCTGCAAGCCAGAACATAAGTACGAGGCCCACGCCGCCGCGTACATCGACCTGAGATTTCCATGCAAGACAAGCAGTCAGCGACGTGGCGCGCGGAGAACGCCACGGCAACGGCCCCGACCTCGGCTGCGGCCGCCGGCAACGCGCGCGCGGCCGCCACCAGCCAGGAGACCCAGGCGACTGGCTCCGCCGACGCGCGCCCCACCCGCTGCCCCGCCGATCGCGCCGCACGCGCCTTGCAACGCTGGCGCGCGCTCGCGGCAACCCGTCCGCTGCTGTGGATCGTCGCGCTGGCGATCCTTTGCGCATGGCTGCTGCCGGGCATCCTCGGCCACGAGCCGTGGAAACAGGACGAAACCTACACGTTCGGCATCGTCCAGCACATGCTCGAGAGCGGCGATCTCGTCGTGCCGACCAACGCGGGCCAGCCCTTCGTCGAAAAACCGCCGATCTACGACTGGGTCGCCGCCGGCCTCGCGTGGATGCTGGGCCGCTACCTGCCGCTGCATGACGCAGCGCGTCTCGCGAGCGCGCTGTTCGCGGGCCTGACCATCTACTACACGGCCCGCGTGGCGCGCCGCGCGACCGATGCGTCGAGCTGGTTCGATCTGCGCGTGATCGGCACGCTCGCGCTGTTCGGCGGCACGCTCGCCGTCGTCAAGCACGCGCACGACATGATGACCGACGTCGCGCTGATGGCCGGCGCCGCACTCGGCTTCTGCGGGCTGTTCGAACTCGTGCTCGTGCATCTGCGCGACGCCGCACGGAACGCGCCGTCGTCGACACCGGCGCAGCCGCACACCCGGCCGCTCGACGCCCCAGGGCGCCGCCACGCGATCCTGAGCGGCGCAGCGATGTTCGGCGCGGGCGTCGGCGTGTCGCTGCTCGCCAAGGGCCTGTTCGTGCCGCTCGTCTTCGGCGCGACCACCTGCGCGGTGCTCGTCCTCTATCCCGCGTGCCGCAGCCGCAGCTTCGCGAGCGCGCTCGGCATCGCCGCGCTCGTTTGTGCGCCGTTCGCGCTGATCTGGCCGATCTGCTTCTACCTGCGCTCCGAAGCGCTGTTCAAGGTCTGGTTGTGGGACAACAACATCGGGCGCTTCTTCGGCTTTTCGGTGCCCGAACTGGGCTCCGAGAACGAGAGCCGTCTGTTCGTGCTGCGCACCGTGCTGAGCGTCGGCTTTCCGGTCGTACCGCTTGCGCTGGCTGCGCTCGCCAGCGGCGCGTGGCGACGCTGGCGCGACCCGCGCATCGCCTTGCCGGCGCTTTTCGCGGGCATCGGTTTCGCCGTGCTGCAAAGTTCGGCGACCGTGCGCGAGCTGTACATCCTGCCGTTCATCGCACCGCTTGCGCTGCTTGCGATGCAAGGCGTCGAGCGGCTGCCGGCGCGGCTGCACGTCGTCTGGGACATGATGAGCCGCGTGCTGTTCGGCGGCACGGCTGTGCTCGCGTGGATCATCTGGTCGATCATGACGAGCCCGGTGAGCACGCATGCCTCGCTGCATTGGCTCGGACGCTGGTTGCCGCTCGACTGGGTGCTGCCAATCAAGCCCGTGATGATCGCCGCCGCCTTGCTGCTGACGATCGGCTGGCTATGGCTGCTGCCGTCCTTCAAATACGCGGGCAAATGGCGTGGCGCGCTCAGCTGGTGCGCGGGCGCGATGCTCGCGTGGGGGCTCGTCAGCACGCTGCTGCTGCCGTGGCTCGATGACGCGAAGAGCTACCGCTCGGTGTTCCTGGACCTCGGCGCGAAGATAAACATCGAATGGAACGACGGCGATTGCATGGCAAGCGCGAGCCTCGGCGAGTCCGAGGCGCCGATGCTCTACTACTACACCGGCATCGTCCATCAGCCGAACGAGAACCCGCGTACGACCGCCTGCACCTGGCTCATCGAGGAAAGCCGCCGCGACCATGCGCCCCAACCGCCCGGCGAATGGCAACTGTTCTGGTCCGGCGCGCGGCCCGGCGATTCGGATGAACTGCTGCGCGTCTTCGTGCGCACGCCGGTTGCAGGCACGGTGCGCGGCGACGACTAGAAGGCAACGCGCGCGCGAATGGAAGCTGCTGAAAGCCGCGGGAAGCGGCTAGAACGACGACCCGGGCTCGCGCAGAAACGCGCTTTCTTCGTCGCTCGAGGCGCGCCCGAGCACGGCATTGCGATGCGGAAAGCGGCCGAACCGCTCGACGATTTCCGCGTGCCGCACCGCATGGCGGTAGTAGCTCGCGCCGCCCGGCTCCGCCGCCAGTTGACCGAAGAGCCGCAGCGACTCGTGTTGGCTCGCGAGCGTTTCGTCGTGTTCGAACGGCAGATACGCGAACACGCGATGCTGCGCGCCGGGCAGCAGCCGATCGGCACCGCTTGCGATCATCCGTTGCGCGATCTGCAGCGCCTTGCTGTCGGCGGCGAATGCGCGCGGCGTGTTGCGATGGCAGTTGCGCGAGAACTGATCGAGCACGATGACGAGCGCGAGCGTGCCGAGCGGCGTGGCCTGCCACGCGTCGAGTTCGCCGGCGAGCGCCGCATCGATCAGGTCGCCGAAACGTTCGCGCAGCATCGTATCGAAAGCGTCGTCGCGCGTGAACCAGAGCTTGCGCTCCGTGCCGTATTCCGGCGAACCCGGCGCGCCGAACCAGCAGTCGAGCATGTCGCGTGCCCGCATGGGGAGCGCCGCGTAGTCGGCGTCAATCGCAGAGGCAGGCGCCGATGGGGTCGGTTGCCGCGGCTCAGCCATTGCGGTTGCGCATCCAGTCCGCGGTTTCGAAGAACGAGCCGAGCAGACGCTCGCGCAGCGGCTCGGCGAGGCCGATGTCCTGCATCGCCCACGCCATGCAGCGCAGCCACTGGTCGCGTTCGCCCGAGGCAATCGCGAACGGCAGATGCCGCGCGCGCAGACGCGGATGGCCGAAGCGGCTGATGTAGTGATCGGGGCCGCCGAGCCAGCCGCACAGGAACCAGAACAGCTTGTCGCGCGACCCGTCGAGCGATGCCGGATGCAGCGCGCGAATCCCGGCGAAATCCGCTTCGAGGTCCATCAGGTCGTAAAACCGGTCGACCAGTTCGCGCACGCGCGCCTCGCCGCCCACCAGCTCGAAGGCCGTCGGTTTGTCCGCGGACACTTCGTCGTTCAAATCGCTCATACCCTGCTCAACCGCCAGAAAAAACCATCGGGAAAAAATCACGCGTCGCGCATCATGCATCACGCAGCGATTGCAGCGCGGGCCGTGCCAGCACATGCCGCAGACTCAGCCAGCCACCCACGCCCGCGCAGGCAACCCCGGCGGCGATGCCCGCCGGCAGCAGCCACGGATCGAAGTCCAGATAGAACTCGAACACGTGCGTCGCGAGCAGCGAGCCGACGATCTGCGCCCCCGCCGCCGCCATCAAGCCGGCCAGCGCCCCGACCGCGACGAATTCGGCGACCTGCACCGCGCGCACCTGCCGATGCGACGCGCCGAGCGCGCGCAGCAGCGCGGATTCTCGCATACGCTCGTCGCGCGTGCCGGCGAGCGCCGCGTACAGCACCAGCACGCCGGCCGCGAGCGTGAACGCGAACAGGAACTGCACCGCACCGATCACCTGCTGCAGCACGCGCTGCACCTGCGCGAGTATTGGACCCGTGTCGATCGCGGTGAGGTTCGGATAGGCGGCGATCAGGCCGTCGATCGTCGCCTGCCGGTCCGGCGGCAGATGGAAGCTCGTGATGAACGTCGCCGGAAAATCGCGCAGCGCGGCGGGCGGCATCAGCACGAAAAAGTTGACCTTGAACGAACCCCAGTCGAGCTTGCGCAGACTCGTAACCGGCGCGTCGATTTGCAGGCCCGTCACGTCGAAACGCAGCACGTCGCCAGGCTTCACGTTGATCAGTTTCGCGAGCCCCTGCTCGATCGAAATCTGCGGCGTCGTCGTGTCGCCGTACCACTTGCCCGCGGCGATACGGTTGTCGTCGGGCAGCTCGGTCGTGTACGACAGGTTGAACTCGCGGTCCACCAGACGCCGCGCGTCCTGGCCCTTGAACGAGTCCGGATCGACCGGCTTGCCGTTGATCGCGACGAGCCGCCCGCGCACCATCGGCGAAAGCTGCGCGCCGGGTACGCCGTGCGCGGCGAGATATTGCGTGACCGCGTCGCGCTGGTCGGGCTGGATATCGATGATGAACAGGTTCGGCGCATCGGGCGGCGTCGATTTGCGCCAGCCTTGCACGAGGTCGTTGCGCGTCATCGCGATCAGCAGCAGGCACATGAGGCCGATGCCGAGCGCGGTGATCTGCAGCGCGCTCGTACTGCTGCGGCGTTCGAGCGACGCGAGCGCATAGCGCCAGCCGATCCCCGCGTTGACGCGCTCGCTGCGCACGATGCGCGCCGCGCCCCATAGCGCGAGCCGCGCGATGCAGGCGAACACGAGCAGCCCGCCCGCGAAGCCGCCCGCGACGATACCGCCGAGCTTCAACTCACCGGCCGCGACAATCAGCAGCCCCGCGAACAGCACGATGCCGAGCGCGTAGGCGGCCCACGCGGTGCGCCCCGCCTCGCCCCATTCGCGGCGCAGCACGCGCACCGGCGGCACGCGCGTGAGCGGCAACAGCGGCGGCAACGCGAAGCCGAGCAGCAGCACGAGGCCGGCCGCGATGCCTTCGAGCGCGGGCCACAGCGTCGGCTGCGGCAGCACGACGTCGATCAGGCTACCGAGCCACGTCAGCAGCGCGAGGTGGCCGAGATAACCGAGCGCGACGCCCAGCACCCCGCCGATCACGCCGAGCCCGGCGAATTCGAGCGTGAAAAGCGCGCGCAGCGCGGCCTGGCTCACGCCGAGACAGCGCATCGCAGCGCAGCCGTCGAGATGCCGGCGCATATAGCGGTGCGCGGCCATCGCAATCGCCACCGCCGCGAGCAGCGCGGTCAGCAGCGAGACGAGCGTGAGGAAATGGCCCGCCCGATCGAGCGTCTGACGCACCTGCGGCTGGCCGTCGTGCAGCGATTCGAGCGCGACGCCGCGCAGCTTGCCGCCGTCCACGCGGTCATGCGCGAACTGCGTGAAACGCGCGACCGCATCGGCGGCACCGGCCACCAGCAGCCGATACGTGACGCGGCTGCCGAACGTAACGAGACCGGTCGATTGCAGTTCGTCGGCGCGCAGCATCAGACGCGGCGAGAAATTGACGAATGAAAAGCCGCGGTCGAGTTCGCGCGTAATCAGCGCGCCGATCGTGAAGCTGCGATTGCCGACTTTCACCGCATCGCCGACCTTCAGCTTCAAGGCGTCGAGCAGTTCCTGATCGACCCACACGGTGCCGGGCGCGGGAATCGACGTCGCCCGATGATCGGCCGCGCCGGGCGCCGGCGCGATCTGCAATGCGCCGCGCAGCGGATAGCCCGGCGACACCGCCTTGACGGCGGCGAGCCGCGACACCGGCTTTGCGCCGGTCGCATTGATCATGCTCGGGAAGATCGCCGTGGTGGCGGTGCGCAAGCCAAGCGAGCGCGCCTCGGCGGCAAATTGCGGATCAACCGGATGGTCGGCGCGCACGATGAAATCGGCGGCGATCATGCGCCGCGCGTCGCGTTCGAGCCCCTGGTGCAGCCGATCGGCGAGAAAGCCGACGCTAGAAAGCGCCGCGACGGCCAGCACGAGCGCGAGCAGCAGCATCGTCAGTTCGCCCGCGCGCCAGTCGCGCGCCGTCATGCGGATCGCCTGGCGCAGCAGATCCGCGCCGCCGAAACGGCGTGCCGCTTTAACGTCGCTTACGCCGACGCGCTCCGTCGAACCTGCCTTGGACCCGGGTAGTGCTTCGCTCAATCGTGCCTGCTCCTCGCAAATCGCGACACCATATGCGTGGCCATGCCGCGAAACCCGCCCTGCACGCCACGCCACAACCGCGGCAATGCCCACGCCGCGAGCAGCAGAAAGCCTACCATCAGGACCAGAAACGCGAGCGGCACGAACAGCGCGAGCAGCACGCCGCCGAAGACGAGACCGTCCTCGGCGGTCGAGGTCACGACGTTCGACAACGGTTCCGGCGACAGATTGATAAGCGCGCGCGTACCGGCCTTCGCAAGATGCGCAGTGCCGGCGAGCGTGCCGCCCGCGAGCGCCGCGACCGCCAGCAAAGCCGGATCGGCATGGCCGAGCGCGCCGGCGGCGAGCACCGCGCCGGCCGGAATGCGGATGAAGGTGTGGATCGCGTCCCACAGCGAATCGAACGCGGGGATCTTGTCGGCGAGGAATTCGGCGAGCGTCAGCACGGCGGCCGCGCCGATCACCCAGGGCGAGGACAGCGCGGACAGCGTGGCGGGCAGATGAATGAGGCCGAGACGCTCGAACACGCCGGCCAGCAGGACCGTCAGATAGAGGCGCAGACCGCTGCCCCATGAGAGGCCAGCAGCAAGCGAAAGTGATTCAAGCATGGCCGCCTCCACGCGCTTGGGACGTGCCGGGCGCCGCGGCGGAATGAAGCGCAGGCTTCGCGCCGAAGTCGTCAGGCTCGCCTAGCCAGCCGGGCCGAACAGGCCGCGGGCAATTTCAGGATAGGTTCTGTCTCATTATAGCCACGTTAATTCGCAAAACGCAGGGTGGCGAACCGGCCGTGGCGGGGGGCGATGCGTGTTGAATCAATGCTGCTGGCTCGGTGCCCTAACTTCAGTGGCCGAACCTCGGTCGCCCAACCTCAGTGGCCCGACGACAGCTTCAGCCCGATGAGCCCGATCACGATCAGCGACGCACTGGCGACACGCGCGAGCGTCAGCGCCTCGCCCATCATCACGACGCCGAAGATGAACGCGCCGACCGCGCCGATACCGGTCCACACCGCATAGGCGGTGCCGAGCGGCAGCTGGCGCATCGCGAGCGTGAGCAGCGCGAAGCTGCCGAGCGCGGTCACGATCGTGAACACGGACGGCCAGAAACGGGTGAAGCCTTCGGAAGTTTTGAGACCGGCCGCCCACGCGACTTCGAGCAAACCGGCGATCAGAAGAAGAAACCAGGACATCAGAGACAGCTCCATAAAAATGGGGCCGTCCCCGATGATCGATGCAAGCGCAAGGTCGTCCTTACGTCGGCAGATTATAGCGGAGCGGGCCTCACCCCGCCCCGACCAGCCGGTAGCCGACGCCGGTCTCGGTGACGATATGCTCGGGCTGCGCCGGGTCGCGTTCGAGCTTGCCGCGCAGATGCGCCATGTAGATGCGCAGATAGTGATGGCTCTCGACATGCGACGGCCCCCACACGTCGCGCAGCAGTTGCCGGTGCGTGAGCACGCGGCCCGCGTGGCGCACGAGCGTCGCGAGCAGGCGGTATTCGATCGGCGTCAGATGGATCGCGGCGCCGTCGCGCGTCACCTGGCGCAAGGCGAGATCGACGCTGACCGCGCCGAAGCGCACCTGCGGCGATTCGTTCGCGCCGCCCTGGTTGCGCCGCCGCAGATGCGCGCGAATCCGCGCCAGCAGCTCGGACACGCCGAACGGCTTGGTCAGGTAGTCGTCGGCGCCAGCATCGAGCGCGGCGACCTTCTCGCTTTCCTGGGTGCGCGCCGACAGCACGATCACCGGCAGCTCGCTCCAGCCGCGCAGCTCGCGGATCACGTCGAGGCCGTCGGTATCGGGCAGGCCGAGATCGACGATCACCAGATCGGGCTGGCGCGTGGCCGCTTCGACGAGCCCCTGCTTGCCGGTCTCGGCGTCGTACACGGCGATGCCCTCGCCTTCGAGCGCGGTGCGCACGAAGCGGCGAATCTGCTTTTCGTCTTCGATCAGAACGACGGTGATGCTCGGGTCACTCATGGGCGGGTTTGTCCTGCGGGTTGAGGGCGGCGTCTTCGTCGTCGAGCATATCGGGTACGGCGGGCGGCGTCTGGACCGGCAGCGTGAACCAGAAGCGCGCGCCTGCGACGCGGCCGTCCGCGCCGATCCGGTTGAGCGCGCCGATCGTGCCGCCGTGCGCCTCGACGATCGCGCGGCAGATCGCGAGCCCGAGGCCGATACCCGGTTTCGCCGACTCCTTCTCGCCGCGCGTGAACTTCTCGAACACGCGCGCTTCCATGCCGGCCGGCAGGCCAGGGCCGTCGTCGTCGACGCTCACGCGCACGAACGGCGCGCCGTCCGCCTCGATCCGCTCTGCGCCGATCGTCAGCGGCGTACCGGGCGCGGTGTACTTGGCGGCATTCTCGAACAGGTTCGAGAAGAGCCGCTCCATCAGCACCGCGTCGAGGTGCAGCAGCGGCAGATCGGCGGGCAGCACGACCCGCGCCGGGTGCCCGGCGAGCACGCGCCGGCAGGCGCGCAGCGCGGCGCCGACAGTCTCCTCGAGCAGCGTCCATTGCTGGTTCAGTTGCAGGCTGCCGGCCTGCAAACGCGCCATGTCGAGCAGATTCGTGACGATGCCGGTCATGCGCAGCGCCTCTTCGTGAATCGCCTCGACGAGTTCGTCGCTGCGCCGCGCGGCGGCTTGTGCTTCGGTTTGCGTTGCGCTGTGCGCCTGTGCCGCTATTTCCACCGGTGCGCCTGGCTGTGCGTGCGCGTGTGCTTCCGCCTGTGCCTCGCGTTGCTCCTCGGCCCGCGCCTCAGGTCGCGCATTCCCCAACGCTTGCGCGCGCGTGGCGGCCTGCGCATCCGCACGCCCAACTTCCGCCGCCCCCTGCCGCCCCTGCGCGAGCATCGACGAAAACCCCACGATCGTCGTAAGCGGCGTGCGCAGATCGTGCGAAATCGCCGACAGCAACGAATTGCGCAGCCGCTCCGACTCCATGTTGACGAGCGCGTCGCGCGCGATATCGACGTAATGCACGCGTTCGAGCGCGAGCGCGATCTGCGCGGCGAACGCGTCGAGCATGCGCCGCTGCTCGGGCACGTCGAGTTCGCGCTCGTCGCGCAGCACGGCCGCGAGCACGCCGCGCGTGCGCATCGGCGCCTTCAGCGGCAGATACAGCGCGGCCGCCGCGGGCAGCGTGTCGGTGCCGTGGCCGGCCGGCTTCTGCTGATCGTAGACCCACTGGCCGACGTCGAGATCGAGCGCGCCGCCGTCGAGCGTGATCGCAGCATCCGGGTCCTCGATCTTCTGCCTGACCTGATTGGCGCTGTCCGGCAGCAGGATCGCGACGCGCGCGCCGAACACCTCGCTCACGTGCCGGCTGCCGGTTCCGACGATCTGCTCGGTGGTCAGCGCCGCGGCCAGTTCGCGCGCCATCTCGTACATCGCGCCGGTGCGCTGCTCGCGGCGCCGCGCGACGCTCGCCTCGCGGCGCAGGCTCGACGTCAGATGGCTGATGACGAGCGAGGTCAGCAGCATGCCGAAGAACGTCAGCAGGTACTGCGTATCGGAAACCGACAGCGACATGCGCGGCGGCACGAAAAAGAAATCGAACGCGGCGACGCTCGCGAACGACAGCACGACACCGGGCCCGCGTCCGAGCTTCACCGCCGTGAAGATCACGCCGAGCAGGTACAGCATCACGAGATTGGTCAGGTCGATGCGATCGATCAGCTGGCTCGACAGCAGCGTGATGGCCGTGCCGATCGCCAGCGCGAACGCATACGCGCGCGCCGGCGAGCGGCGCTCGCGCGCCGCGCTCATGGCCTCGCGCCATGCATTCGCGGTCGTATTCAGGAGACGCCGCTGCTCGGCGCCCTCGCGCTCCGACGATACGCGAATCAGCGTGAGATCGAGGTCGCCGCTCTTCTCGGCGATGCGCTCGCCGAGCGGCCTGCGCAGCCAGCGCTTCAGCCCCGTGCGCACCGAGGCGCCCGCCACGAGCTTCGACACGTTGCGCGCCTGGGCGTAGCCGATCAATGCGTCGAGCGCGTCGGCGGCGGCGAGCGTGGCGGTCTCGGCGCCCAGTTCGGCGGCGAGCTTCAGCGCGTTCAAGGTGCGTTCGCGGCGCGCATCGGGCAGACGCTGCAACGCGGGCGTTTCGACATACACGGCGAGCCAGTCGGCCCGCAGGCTCGCGGCAAGACGCGCCGCCGCGCGCACCAGCGCCGGCGCTTCCGGCCCGGGCCCGACGCACACGAGCAGGCGCTCGCGCGCCTGCCAGATGCGCTGGATCGAACGGTCGGCGCGGTACTCGCGCATCTGCGCGTCGACGCGATCGGCGGTGCGGCGCAGCGCCAGCTCGCGCAGCGCGATCAGGTTGCCCTTGCGAAAGAAATTGCGCACCGCGCGCTCGGCCTGCTGCGCCATATAGACCTTGCCGTCGCGCAGGCGGTCGAGCAGTTCCTCGGCGGGCAGATCGACGAGCGTGACTTCGTCGGCGTGATCGAACACGCGATCGGGCACGGTCTCCCACACGCGGATGCCGGTGATCTGGCCGACCACGTCGTTGAGACTTTCGAGGTGCTGCACGTTGACGGTCGTATAGACGTCGAGGCCCGCGTCGAGCAGTTCGTAGACGTCCTGCCAGCGCTTCAGATGACGCGCGCCCGGCACGTTCGAATGCGCGAGTTCGTCGACGAGAATCAGTTGCGGCTTGCGCGCGAGCGCGGCGTCGAGATCGAACTCGCCGAGCTTGCGGCCGCGGTATTCGATATGCGCGAGCGGCAGCACGTCGAGGCCCGCGAGCAGCGCGGCGGTTTCGCCGCGCCCATGCGTTTCGGCGATGCCGACCAGCACCTCGACGCCCTCTTCCTGGCGGCGGCGCGCGGCCTGCAACATCGCATAGGTCTTGCCGACGCCGGCCGACGCGCCAAAGAAAATTTTCAGCCGGCCGCGCTGGCGTTTTTCTTCGTCGCGCTGCAGCTTGTCGAGCAATTCGTCAGGATCGGGGCGGTTCATGCTCAGTGGTTTTCAGGGTCGCGCGAGCGGCGCTTTCTGCATGGTGGCACGGCCCGCGCCGGCCCGCAAATAACAGCGCGGCGCCACGCGAGCGCCGCCCTTTCGGTTGAACCGCAACGGCAACGTGCCTCGTCGCGCGACGAGGCACGGTTTGCTCTGCGGCATGACTTTGTGGCCCGACTTTGCGGCCGCATCTTACCGCCGCTTCCGTCGGCTTTGCCGGCCTCTGCTAGCTTCTTCCCACTTCTGCCCGTTACGCAATGGCCCGCGCTCAACCGTGCTGCATCTCGTCGAGCGCGAGATTGAGCTTCAGCACATTCACGCGCGGCTCACCGAGCACGCCGAACTGGCGGCCCGTCGTATAGCGCGCGACGAGCGCCTGCACGTCACTCACCGCGAGGTGCCGCGCCTGCGCCACCCGCGCGACCTGATACGCGGCCGCGGCCGGGCTGATCTCGGGATCGAGCCCGCTGCCCGACGAAGTCACCAGATCGACCGGCACCGGCTTCGACAGATCGGTGCCCGCTGCCTTCAAGGCATCGAGCCGGCCCTTGATCTCGTCGAGCAGCGCCGGATTGTTCGGCCCGAGGTTCGAGCCGCCCGAATTCTGCGCGTTGTACGGCATGGGCGTGGTCGCCGACAGGCGGCCCCAGAAGTACTGCGGCGCATCGAACTGCTGGCCGATCAGTTGCGAGCCCGCCAGCTTGCCGTTGCGCTCGATCAGGCTGCCGTTGGCCTGGTCGTGAAACGCCGCCTGACCGATCGCGGTCATCACGGCGGGATAAGCGAGTCCGGTAATCACGGTCAATACCGCGAAGATCACGATCAACGGACGGAACAGATTTTTCATGATGGGTCTCTTTCCCTTTTCGTCACTTCAGTACGCCGGCACAGCGGCGCTTCGTAGCCGGCGCGCCGCATGTTCAAACCCAGCCGAGCGCGGCGAGCACCATGTCGATCAGCTTGATGCCGATGAACGGCACGATGATTCCGCCGAGGCCATAGACCAGCAGATTGCGGCGCAACAGGATCGCCGCGCCTAGCGCGCGATAGCGCACACCCTTGAGCGCGAGCGGAATCAGCAGCACGATGATGAGCGCGTTGAAGATCACCGCCGACATGATGGCCGAGGCCGGCGTCGCCAGATGCATCACGTTCAGCGCGTTCAGCGCCGGATACGTCGAGGCGAACGCGGCCGGAATGATCGCGAAGTACTTGGCGACGTCGTTGGCGATCGAGAACGTGGTCAGCGAGCCGCGCGTCATCAGCATCTGCTTGCCGATCTCGACGATCTCGATCAGCTTGGTCGGGTTCGAATCGAGATCGACCATGTTGCCGGCCTCTTTCGCGGCCTGCGTGCCGCTGTTCATCGCCACCGCGACGTCGGCCTGGGCGAGCGCGGGCGCGTCGTTGGTGCCGTCGCCGGTCATCGCGACGAGCCGCCCTTCGGCCTGGTGCGCGCGGATCGTCGCGAGCTTCGTTTCGGGCGTCGCTTCGGCAAGGAAGTCGTCGACCCCGGCTTCGGCCGCGATCGCGGCGGCGGTCAGGCGGTTGTCGCCCGTCACCATCACGGTCTTGATGCCCATCTTGCGCAGCTCGGCGAAGCGCTCCTTGATGCCGCCCTTCACGACGTCCTTCAGCTCGATCACGCCGAGCACGCGCGCGCCCTGCTCGCCCTTCTCGGCGACCACGAGCGGCGTGCTGCCGCGGCGCGCCACGTCCGCGACCGCATGGTCGACTTCGTTCGGGAAACGCCCGCCGTTCGCTTCGACGTAGTGCTTGAGCGCATCGGCCGCGCCCTTGCGGATTTCGCGGCCATGCGCCCCCGGCGGCGTCCCCTCGGGGGAAAGATCGACGCCGCTCATGCGCGTCTGCGCGCTGAACGCGAGAAACACCGCATGCAGCGAGCCCATATCGCGCTGCCGGATATTGAAGCGCTGCTTCGCGAGCACGACGATGCTGCGGCCTTCCGGCGTTTCGTCCGCGAGCGAGGCCAGTTGCGCTGCGTCGGCGAGCGCTTCCTCGGTCAGACCCGGCGCAGGCAGAAACTGCGAGGCCTGGCGATTGCCGAGCGTGATCGTGCCGGTCTTGTCGAGCAGCAGCACGTCGACGTCGCCGGCCGCTTCGACGGCGCGGCCCGAGGTCGCGATCACGTTCGCCTGCATCATGCGGCTCATGCCGGCCACGCCGATCGCCGACAACAGCCCGCCGATCGTGGTCGGAATCAGGCACACGAGCAGCGCGACGAGCGCGGTGATCGTGACGACGTGGCCCGCTTTCGCCACCTCGACGGAAAAGATCGAGAACGGCAGCAGCGTCGCGGTGGCGAGCAGCATCACGATCGTCAGCGCGACGAGCAGAATCGTCAGCGCGATTTCGTTCGGCGTTTTCTGCCGCTTCGCCCCTTCGACCATCGCGATCATGCGGTCGAGAAACGCCTCGCCCGGATTCGCCGTGACGCGCACGACGATCCAGTCGGACAGCACGCGCGTGCCGCCCGTCACCGAGGAAAAGTCGCCGCCCGACTCGCGGATCACCGGCGCCGATTCGCCCGTGATCGCCGATTCGTCGACCGACGCGACGCCCTCGATCACTTCGCCGTCGGCCGGAATCACGTCGCCGGTCTCGACCAGCACGACGTCGCCGCGCCGCAGATCGGACGCGGTCATGATGCGGATCGGAGACTTCGGATGCGGCTCGTTGAGCTTCTTGGCCACCACGTCTTTCTTCGCGCTGCGCAGCGACGCGGCCTGGGCCTTCGAGCGGCCCTCGGCAAGCGCTTCCGCGAAGTTCGCGAACAGCACCGTGAACCACAGCCATAACGAGACCGCGAGAATGAAGCCCGCGGGCGCCTCGGCCTGGCCGCCGAGCGCGGCGATCCACAGTATCGTGGTCAGCATGCTGCCGACGTACACGCAGAACATCACCGGGTTGCGGAACTGCGTGCGCGGCGTGAGCTTTTTGAAGGAGTCCACGATCGCCGGGCGCAACAGCACCGGATCGAACATGGACTTCGTAGCGTTATGTTCAGTCATTGAATCCTCGAATATCGCGTTGCGCGGGCCGGGGCTCGCCCGGGTCTTGCTTGGGTCTTGCAACCCGCTGCCGCCGGCGCGCGCTTTTGATCTGTTCAGTTGCGGGTTTGCCTGCGCCGCCTCACTGCGCGCCCATCATCATCAGATGCTCGACACCGGGGCCGAGCGCGAGCGCCGGCACGTAGGTCAGCGCGCCGACCAGCAGCACGGTGCCGAGTAGCAGCACGACGAAGAGCGGCCCATGCGTCGGCAGCGTGCCGCCCGTCACGCCGATGCGCTTCTTCGCGGCGAGCGAGCCGGCAATCGCGAGCACCGGCACGATCGTGCCGAAGCGGCCGAACCACATCGCAATCGCGGTGAGCCAGTTGTAGAACGGCGTATTCACCGACAAGCCCGCGAACGCGCTGCCGTTGTTGTTCGCGGCCGAGCTGAACGCGTAGAGGATTTCGGAGAAGCCGTGCGCGCCCGGGTTCGCGATGCCGGCGCGGCCCGCGTCGCTGAGCACCGCGATCGAGGTGCCCACCAGCACGAGCAGCGGCGTGAGCAGCACGACGATCGACACCATCTTCATCTCGTACGCCTCGATCTTCTTGCCGACGTATTCAGGAGTACGGCCGATCATCAGACCCGCGACGAACACCGCGAGCAGCGCGAACACGAGCATGCCGTACATGCCGGAGCCGACGCCGCCGAAGATCACCTCGCCGAGCTGCATCAGCAGCATCGGGTAGAGGCCGCCGATCGGCGTCAGCGAGTCGTGCGTATTGACGACCGCGCCGCACGACGCCGCCGTGGTCGCGACCGTGAAGATGCCCGACTGCGCGATGCCGAAGCGCGTTTCCTTGCCCTCGGCGTTGCCGCCCGCTTGCAGCGCGCTGGCCGACTGATCGACATGCAGCGCCGCAAAGGCCGGATTGCCGCGCTGCTCCGCGCTCATTTCGCCGAACACGCAGACGCCGAACGCGATCGTCATTGCCGCGAGCACGGCCACGCCCTGCCTGCGGTCGCCGATCGCACGGCCGAACACGAGCGTGAGCGCGGCCGGGATGATGAGGATCGAGAAGATCTGCACGAAGTTCGAGAACGGCGTCGGGTTTTCGTACGGGTGCGCCGAATTGGCGTTGAAGAAACCGCCGCCGTTGGTGCCGAGCATCTTGATCGCTTCCTGCGAGGCGACCGGGCCCATCGCGAGGGTCTGCGTCTTCACGGGCGTGTCGACCGTGACCGGATTGCCCTTCGCGTCCTTCACCGGATTGCCTTGCGCGTCGAGCTTCGGCGCGGCGTAGGTGGTGGTTTGCAGCGTCGGCACGTCCTGATACGCCTTGAAGTTCTGGATCACGCCCTGGCTCATCAGCAAGGCCGCGACGAGCGCCGCCATCGGCAGCAGCACGTACAGCGTCACGCGCGTGACGTCGACCCAGAAGTTGCCGATGGTCTGCGCGGTATGGCGCGCGAAACCGCGAATCAGCGCCATCACGACGACGATGGCGGTCGCCGCCGACAGGAAGTTCTGCACGGTCAGGCCGAGCATCTGCGTCAGATAGCCGACGCTCTGCTCGGGCGTGTAGTCCTGCCAGTTCGTGTTGGTCACGAAGCTGACGGCCGTGTTGAAGGCGCTGTCGACCGACATCGCGCCGAATTGCTGCGGATTGCCAGGCAACCCGCCCTGTACGCGCAACAGCACGTACAGGAACAGTGCGCCGAGCACGTTGAACGCGATCGTCGCGATCGCGTAATGCTTCCAGCCCATCTCCCGTGACGCATCGACACCCGCGATACGGTAAAGCAGCCGTTCGAGCGGCGCGCCGAGGCGCACCACGCGCGAACTGCCGTCCATCACCGCGCCGATATAGCTCGCCACCGGCACCGCGGCAGCCAGCAGCACGACGATAAAAAGGCTCGCCTGCAGGACATTGTTCGCGTTCATTCGATGTCCTCCGCGCGCAGCAGCGCATACACGAGATACGCGAACAGCAGCGCGGTCGACGCGCCGGCCAGCCAGAGCATCCAGGTCATGAGCGCGCTCCCTGTCCGCGGCGGAACTGCGCGAGCTTCTCGCAGCCGTCGATCAATCCGAAGGTCAGCACGGCGAACAGCACGAGCCCCCCGACATACAGCACATCCATTTTTGTTCTCCATTGACGGATTCCGGATGGATGCAACGGTATGCCGATCCGTCTAAAGGCCTGGTCAAAGATGCGGGGATGCGCGTAAAAATCGTGTAAACGCAAAAGGGCCGCCCGGTCTTGCGACGGAGCGGCCCTCAGCGAGGCGAGATGAAACGAGGCAGTGTGTGGGCGGCGCGATTCGCCGCCTTCTTCGTCTTTGGGTTGGTTTCGGCGCTTGTTTCGGCGCTTGTTTCGCCGTTTACTTCCGCGTTCGCCTTTCGCCCTTACGGCAGCAGAATCGTCGACCCCGTCGTGCGGCGGCCTTCGAGATCGGCATGCGCCTGGCCGACTTCCGGCAACGCATAGCGCTGATTGATGCTGGTCTTGACCTTGCCCGACACGAGCACGTCGAACAGTTCCGCCGACATTGCCTCGTAATCGGCGCGTTTGGCGATATGGGTAAAGAGCGTCGGACGCGTAAAGAACAGCGAGCCGCGTCCGGCGAATTCCGACGAATCGATCGGCGGCAGCGGACCCGACGCATTGCCGAAGCTCACGAAAAATCCGAGCGGCGCGAGGCAGTCGAGCGACTTCTCGAAGGTGTCCTTGCCGATCGAGTCGTACACGACCGGCACGCCCGCGCCGTTGGTGATCTCGCGCACGCGCTTCGTGAAGTTCTCGCGCGTGTAGACGATCGCGTGATCGCAGCCGTGCGCCTTGGCAATCTCGGCTTTCTCGTCGGAGCCGACCGTGCCGATCACGGTCGCGCCGAGCGCCTTCGCCCACTGGCACACGAGCAGGCCAACGCCGCCGGCCGCGGCCTGGATCAGGATCGTGTCGCCGGCCTTGACCCGATACGTGCGGCGCAGCAGATACTGCGCGGTTAGCCCTTGCAGCATCACCGAGGCGGCCTGCTCGTCGCTCACCGCAGCGGGCAGCCTGACGACCTGCGCGGCCGGCAGCACGCGCTCCTGCGCATACGCGCCGGGCGGCCGCGCGACGTAGGCGACGCGATCGCCCACCTTCAGGCCGCCGACGCCCGAGCCTACCGCGCTGATCTCCCCGGCCGCTTCCATGCCGAGGCCGCCCGGCAGCGGCAGCGGATACAGGCCGGTGCGGAAATACACGTCGATATAGTTGAGACCGACCGCCGTCTGACGGATGCGGATCTCGCCCGCGCCGGGCTCGCCCACTTCCACGTCGACCCATTTCATCACTTCGGGGCCGCCGGTTTTATCGAATCGGATTGCCTTGGCCATCATGTCTCCTTGATCTGGATTCTGGATTGTCGCGTCGCGCGTGCGGCTTGCGCGTGGCGCGCAGCGCTTGTTCCGCGAGCGCCAGGCGCCCGCCGCGCCCGCGCCGTCAGGCCTGGCCCTTCATCCGCAACGCCAGTACGTCGAGCACCATGCGCGCGGTCGAGATGTTCGTCGCGCAAGGAATGTTGTGCACGTCGCAAGCGCGCACGAGCGCGTTGATGTCGGGCTCGTGCGGTTGCGGCGTCATCGGATCGCGCAGGAAGATCACCATGTCCACGCGTCCTTCGGCCAGTTGCGCGCCGATCTGCAGGTCGCCGCCGTGCGGGCCGGACAGCATGCGCTCGACCTTGAGGCCGTGCGCGTCGCTGATGCGCCCGCCGGTCGTGCCGGTCGCGACGATCTCGCAGTGCGCGAGCGTATCGACGTATTCGCCGGCCAGTTTGACGATGTCGTCCTTCTTGTGATCGTGCGCGATCAGCGCAATGCGGGTGGTCATGACGTAAAGCTCCTCAAACCGTTAGGGGTCACTGTCGTTATGTATCGTTGCCGCCGATGTTGCCGATGATGCCGCACGGGCCCGGCGACGATGCCCGGCTCCGCGTGAACCTGCCGTGGTGCGTGCCTGCCCGGTACGACGGCACGCCAGTATGGCGTACGCGCCGCGCCTGGCCTGGCCGGCACTGGCCCGATGTGCACCTGTTCGGCGAATACCCGCCAGGTGCAGGCCGCCCAGTACGTACCTGCTATGTACCTGCTCAATAAGTCCCCGGATAAGCGCCGCCGTCGATCAGCCAGTTCTGCCCGGTGATGAACCCGCCGTGCACGCTGCACAGGAACGCGCACGCGCGGCCGAACTCGTCGCGGTTGCCGAAGCGCCCGGCCGGAATCGTCTTCATGCGCTGCTTGCGCGCCTCGTCGACGGAAATGTTCTGCGCCTTCGCCTGCGCATCGAACGTGACCGCGATGCGGTCCGTGTCGAAGATGCCCGGCAGCAGATTGTTGATCGTCACGCCGGTCGGCGCGACCTTGCGCGCGAGTCCCGCGACGAAGCCGGTCAGCCCCGAGCGCGCGCCGTTCGACAGGCCGAGCACGTCGATCGGCGCCTTCACCGCCGAGCTCGTGATATTGACGATGCGCCCGAAGCCGCGCGCGCTCATCGTGTCGACGGTCTGACGGATCAGCTCGATCGGCGTGAGCATGTTGGCTTCGAGCGCGCGAATCCAGTCGTCGTGCGTGAAATTGCGGAAGTCGCCCGGCGGCGGCCCGCCCGCGTTGTTGACGAGGATGTCCGGCTGCGGACAGGCGGCGAGCGCGGCGGCGCGGCCTTCCGGCGTGGTGATGTCGCACGCGACCGTCCTGACCTCGACGCCGCTCTGCTTGCGGATTTCGGCCGCGGTCGCTTCGAGCGTTTCGGCCGTGCGCGCGACGATCGTCAGATTGACGCCCTCGGCGGCGAGCGCTTCGGCACAGCCGCGCCCCAACCCCTTGCTGGCCGCGCAAACGAGCGCGGTACGTCCTGCGATTCCCATATCCATCTGTGTGTCCTCGTGGCGTGAAGCCGGCGCGAAACGCGCGGGCATGGCGAAGTTTCCCCGATTCTAGAAGAATCGGTGCCCGACTGTGCCGGCTCGCTGCAATCTCCGGTATCGTCGGGCGGCACTCTTTCGGTAAACTTGCGGCGTGGCGCGCCCGTCCCCCATCCGCCCGTCCCTATTCCGCTTGCCGAGCGTGCGGACGAAACGGACTAAACAGACGAAAGCGCGCGCCGAACCGATCCCTCTTGCCGCCGCGTGCGCCCCCGCCATGACCCAGGACAGCCGTTTTCCCAATCTTTTCATCCTCGATCACCCGCTGATCCAGCACAAGCTGTCGCACATGCGCGACCGGGACACCTCGACGCGCACGTTCCGCGAACTGCTGCGCGAGATCACGCTGCTGATGGGCTACGAGATCACCCGCAATCTGCCGATGACCACGCGCCGCATCAACACGCCGCTGATGGAAATCGACGCGCCGGTGATCGCCGGCAAGAAGCTCGCGATCGTGCCGGTGCTGCGCGCGGGCGTCGGCATGTCGGACGGCCTGCTCGAACTGGTGCCGTCGGCCCGCGTGGGCCACATCGGCGTATACCGCGCCGACGACCATCGCCCGGTCGAATACCTCGTGCGGCTGCCGGACCTCGAGGACCGCGTGTTCATCCTGTGCGACCCGATGGTCGCGACCGGCTACTCGGCCGTGCACGCGGTCGACGTGCTCAAGCGCCGCAACGTGTCCGGCGAGAACATCCTGTTCCTCGCGCTCGTCGCCGCGCCCGAAGGCGTGCAGGTGTTCCAGGACGCGCATCCGGACGTGAAGCTGTTCGTCGCGTCGCTCGACTCGCATCTGAACGAGCACGCGTACATCGTGCCGGGTCTCGGCGACGCGGGCGACCGGCTGTTCGGCACCAAGAACTGACGCGCGGGGCGGGCCGGCTCGGGCCGTGCCCGCCTCATCGGCGCAACGCATGCGGCGGCCCTTCGGACTGTGCGTTCATTTCAGCTGCATTGCGTTTGCGCTTCATTTTCATTGCATCGCCACGCGGTTTCGCGCTACGGCTCCCTCTGCCGCGCCGTCGCGGCGTGATAAAATTCGAATCCGCTCGACGCACGGCTTGACCTGCAACCTCGCCGGCACAACGGCTGTCACTGCGCTGCTGTAACTGCGCCACGGCTGCTTCGGCCTGTCGCACCGACTGGCGCATCGCGCCGCCTTGTGGAGTCACGCGACGTCTGTCCGGGTCGCGCGGCTTCGGGTTGTGCCGTATCGGGTTTCACCGCATTGGCCGCACGTCATCCGCCCGCCCCAACCGCGCCGCCGGACTGCGCCCCGCTTGTATGGGCCAGCCAGGCCCGGATTCAAGGTCACGGCGAACCAGCGCGCGCAAAGGCAACAGCACGAGGGTAAAGCGGCAAGCCGGGGCGCAGGCGGCCACGAGCGGAGATACACGGGACAAGCAGACTGAAGACGCCTCACGCGGGCTTCAGTCGCGGCGCGGGCATTAAAGCCACGGCCGAGCTGCGGTGATCGGGTGATCGGCCGGTCAGGCGCCCGGCCCGACAACCCGGTTATCCGCTTTAACGCCGGCAGCGTGGCTGGCGGACGGTTTGACATCGAGGCGCGATCAGCGAAGCGCCCGACATCGCAACGACAATTGCACTATGCGTGCGCCCTGCTGGCGCGCGCGACGGAGAAAAGTATGGCGGGTCATTCGAAATGGGCCAACATCAAGCATAAGAAAGCAGCGGCCGATGCCAAGCGCGGCAAGGTCTGGACGCGGCTCATCAAGGAAATCCAGGTAGCAGCGCGCCTCGGCGGTGGCGAGATCGACTCGAACCCGCGTCTGCGGCTCGCAGTCGACAAGGCGTACGACGCCAACATGCCGAAGGACAACATCAACCGCGCGATCCAGCGCGGTGTCGGCGGCGCGGACGGCGCGAACTACGAGGAAATCCGCTACGAAGGCTACGGCATCGGCGGCGCGGCGGTGATCGTCGACACGATGACCGACAACCGCACGCGCACGGTCGCGGAAGTGCGTCACGCGTTCTCGAAGAACGGCGGCAACATGGGCACGGACGGCTCGGTGTCGTTCATGTTCGATCACCTCGGCCAGTTCCTGTTCGCCCCCGGCACGGCCGAGGACACGCTGATGGAAGCCGCGCTCGAAGCCGGCGCCGACGACGTCGTCACGAACGAGGACGGCAGCATCGAAGTGCTGTGCCCGCCGAACGATTTTTCGAAGGTGAAGACGGCGCTCGAGGCGGCGGGCTTCAAGGCCGAACTGGCCGAAGTCACCATGAAGCCGCAAACGGAAGTCGAATTCACCGGCGACGACGCCGTGAAAATGCAGAAGCTGCTCGACGCGCTGGAAAATCTGGACGACGTGCAGGAAGTCTATACAAACGCATCGATCGCCGACGAATAAGCGCGTGCCGGCCACGCGTCGCGCGCAGCATCATGCAGGCGGCCCGTTACCGGCCGCCGCGCGCCGGCCGTTTCGTCGCACCATTCGTCGAACGATCCTTGAGTCGGGGCACACGTCGCCCACGCGCTTCGCCGCACGTTTTGTTGCGTCACACGTTTCGCCGCGCGCAGCGCCTTCGGGCGCGCGAAGGCTAAACGGACAGCCGGCACGCAGCCCGCTGTCGAGGGTTCATTGCACGGCTGGGCCTGTCGCCCGGCCGTTTATGGTTTTCAAGTCTCGGGGATTCACATGAAGTTACTCGTCGTCGGTTCCGGCGGTCGCGAACATGCGCTCGCATGGAAGCTCGCGCAATCGCCGCGGGTCCAGCTCGTCTACGTCGCGCCGGGCAACGGCGGCACCGCTCAGGACGAGCGGCTGCGCAACCTCGACATCACCGAGCCGGCCGCGCTCGCGGATTTCGTCGAGCAGGAGCAGATCGCCTTCACGCTGGTCGGGCCGGAAGCACCGCTCGCGGCCGGCATCGTCAACCTGTTCCGTGCGCGCGGCCTGAAGATTTTCGGGCCGACCAAGGAAGCCGCACAGCTCGAAAGCTCGAAGGACTTTGCAAAGGCGTTCATGAAGCGCCACGGCATTCCGACCGCCGAATATGAAACCTTCGCCGACGTCGCCGCCGCGCATGCCTACCTCGATGCGAAGGGCGCGCCGATCGTCATCAAGGCCGACGGCCTCGCCGCCGGCAAGGGCGTGGTGGTCGCGATGACGCTCGAAGAGGCGCATACCGCGGTCGACATGATGCTGTCGGACAACAAGCTCGGCGATGCCGGCGCGCGCGTCGTGATCGAGGAATTCCTCGCCGGCGAGGAAGCGAGCTTCATCGTGATGGTGGACGGCAAGCACGTCCTGCCGCTCGCGTCGAGCCAGGACCACAAGCGTCTGCTCGACGGCGACCAGGGCCCGAACACGGGCGGCATGGGCGCCTACTCGCCCGCGCCGATCGTCACGCCGCAACTGCATGCGCGCGTGATGCGCGAAATCATTCTGCCGACCGTGCGCGGCATGGAGAAGGAAGGCATCCGCTACACCGGTTTCCTGTACGCGGGCCTGATGATCGACGCGCAAGGCAACCCGAAGACGCTCGAATTCAACTGCCGCATGGGCGACCCCGAAACGCAGCCGATCATGGCGCGTCTGAAGGGCGACTACTCGAAGGT
This sequence comes from Paraburkholderia sp. Ac-20336, assembly GCF_017105025.1. Classification (NCBI taxonomy): domain Bacteria; kingdom Pseudomonadati; phylum Pseudomonadota; class Betaproteobacteria; order Burkholderiales; family Burkholderiaceae; genus Paraburkholderia; species Paraburkholderia sp. Ac-20336. Next base: position 84,170 of record NZ_JAAGPS010000013.1, read on the forward strand.
GGTCGAACAGGCGATCGCCGGCACGCTGGATACGGTCGAGCTCGAATGGGACCGCCGCACCGCGCTCGGCGTCGTGCTCGCCGCGCACAACTATCCGGATACGCCGAGAAAGGGCGACCGCATCAACGGCATTCCCGCCGAAACCGCGGATTCGGTCACGTTCCACGCCGGCACCACGCTCGCCGACGGCAAGCTGACCACCTCGGGCGGCCGCGTGCTGTGCGTCGTCGGTCTCGCGGATTCGGTGCGCACCGCGCAGGCGGCCGCCTACGAAACGATCAACCAGATCGCCTTCGACGGCATGCAGTATCGCCGCGACATCGGCTATCGCGCGGTGAACCGCAAGCACGACGCGCGCGCCGACGGCAAGCCCGAAAGCCGCTAAGCGGCGTTTGCACCGGGCGCCGGGC
>NZ_JAAGPS010000155.1:0-16397 GCF_017105025.1 Paraburkholderia sp. Ac-20336
TCAACTGGTCAAGGCGAGCTTCGGCAACATCACGCATGCGGGCGGCGCGGTCGGCAGTCCGGTCGAGCTGTTGCCGGCGCCGGCACTGCTGCAGCCCGCGCGCGTGCAGGACGGCAAGACCGTCGAGTTCGATCTCGCGCCGGCCGAGCACGCGGTCGGCTATCGCCTGCAGATTTCGCACGACGCCGACCAGCTCGATCTCGTGCGCGACATGCGCGTGAGCGCGCCGCACGCGGATTTCGGCGCTTTGCCCGACGGCACGTATTTCGTGCGGATCGCCTCGACCGACGGCAACGGTCTCGACGGCCTGCCGAAGGTCTATGCGTTCGAGCGCCGTCAGCTCGGGCTCGATGCCTCGGCCGCGCAGCGCGCGGGCAGCCACGACTACGAATTCCGCTGGTTCGTGAGCCAGAGCAACGTGCCGACGCGCTTCCGTTTCGTGCTCGCCAAAACCAAAGACCTGAGTCATCCGATCGTCGATCGCGCCGATCTGCCCGGTGGCCAGCTGGTGGTGAGCGACCTGCCCGCGGGCGACTACTACTGGATGATCGTCGCCGAGCAGTTCGAAAACGGCCGGTTCTACGAAAAGAACAGTTCGGTCCGCTCCTTTACGCTGGCGCGCTGACGCTGGTAGATTCTCGGGACCGGCCCCGCGGCCGGTCCGTCTCTTCGTCCCCCCGTCCCGGATTACATCGTTCGTTGCCCACTATTCCCACGACCTCCGCGCGCTTGAGCCTCGATCCACGCGCCCGTTTGGGCCGGCGCGCCGGCCGGCGTTTCCTGATCGAGTGGGTAGCGGTCGGCTGCCTCGGCATCGTGGTGATCCTGCTCACTTCGTTCGGGCGGCTAAGCGGCGGCATCGATCAACTCGTGTACGACCGCTTCCTCGGCGCCCGCGCGCAGCCCTTGCTGTCCGACATCGTGATGGTCGAGATCGACAACGCGAGCATCGCGCGGCTCGGCCGCTGGCCGTGGCCGCGCAGCGTCCATGCGAAGCTGCTCGAACGGATCGCGGCGGCGCAACCGGCCGCGGTGGTCTACGACGTGCTGTTCACCGAACCGAATCTCGACGACGCCGCGCTCGCCCACGCGGTCGCGCTGAGCCCGACCTATCTGCCCCTGCTGCTCACGTCGCCCGACGACACTGGCCGCCGGGTCGTCGTCGAGCCGGTCGCGCCGCTCGCGCGCGCGGCCGCCGGGATCGGCCACATCAATTTCGAGGTCGATAGCGACGGCATCGTGCGCAGCGTCGCGCGCTTCCAGGGCGACGACGGCTCGCGCTGGCCGCAACTGATGCTGCTCGTCGCCGAAGCGGTCGAGAGCGGCAAGCTGCATCTGCGCGGCGGTCCGCCGCCGCGCCGCTCGGCCGAGCCCGTGCGCGGGAAAGCCCGAGGCGGTGACGGCGGCGAGGGCCGTTTCCTGATCCCGTTCGGCTCGAACGCCGGCAACTACACGAAGCTCAGTTTCGCGGACGTGCTCGACGGCAAGGTGCCGGCCGATCAGCTGCGCGGGCGCATCGTCGTGATCGGCGTGACGGCCTCGGGCCTGTACGACCGCTTCGCGACGCCGGTGTCCGGCGAGCTGGGGCCGCTGCCCGGCGTCTACATTCACGCGAACGTGCTCGACACGTTGCTGACCGGCCGCGAGATCGAGCCGGTCGGGCGCTGGTTCGTGTTCGCGGCGTCGCTCGCGCCGCTCGCCGCGCTGCTCGCCGGCTTTCTCGTGCTGTCGCCGCGCCGCTCGCTGCTCCTGACCGGCACGCTCGTGCTGCTCGCCGCGGCCGGTAGCGCGGGACTGCTCTACGGCGGTCGGCTCTGGATGTCGCCGGTGCCGGCGATCCTCGGTGTGGTGATCGTCTATCCGATCTGGAACTGGCGCCGCCTCGAAATGACGATGGCCTATCTGCGCGGCGAACTGCAGCGTCTCGCCGACGAACCGCATCTGCTGCCCGAGGCGCCGCGCAGCCGCCGCGAGTTCGGCGGCGATGTGCTCGAACAGCACATGGCGCTGATGGCGCAGGCCGCGCAGCGCGTGCAGGACATGAAGCGCTTCGTGTGGGACAGCCTCGACAGCGTGCCCGAGCCGATTCTCGTGAGCGATCTGCGCGGCATCGTGCTGATCGCGAACCACGCGGCCAAGGCGCATTTCGCGCGGCTCGGCGCAGCGATGCCCGAGGACCAGCCGATGCACACGGTGCTCGGCGGCCTGACGCTCGTGAAGACGATCGACAGCGGCGCGGCCTCGGACGCCGAGCGCAACCTGTCCGCGCATGCGCACTGGCCGGCGCCGCTCGATCCGAGGCGCGACGAATTCGCCGCGTTGATGGCGCAGGGTGTCGAAGTGCGCGACGCGAAGGAGCGCGACCATCTGCTGCGCTATGCGACCTGCACCAACGCGCAGGGCGAGACGACCGGCTGGATCGCGGGTCTCGTCGACGTGTCGGCGCTGCATGCGGCCGAGCGTCAGCGTGAGGACGCGCTGCGGCTGCTGTCGCACGACATGCGCTCGCCGCAGGCGTCGATCCTGGCGCTGGTCGAGATGGAGCGCGCGCGGACCGAGCCGGCGCTCGCGCGCGGCCTGCTCGAACGTATCGAGCGCTATGCGCAGCGCGCGCTGACGCTCGCCGACGACTTCGTGCAGCTCGCGCGGGCCGAGTCGCAAACCTATGTGCTCGAACCGCAGAGCCTGACCGAACTGGTGATCGACGCGAGCGACGAAGTCTGGCCGCAGGCGCACGCGAAGCGTATCGCGCTGCACACCGAGACGGGCGACGCCGACAGCGACGGCCACTGGATTTGTGCCGATCGCTCGCTGATGACGCGCGCTTTTGTCAATATTCTGAACAACGCGATCAAGTACAGTCCGCCGGATACGCGCATCGTCTGCAGCTTTGCGAGCCTGCCGGCGGGGCCGCACCCGGGCGGCACGGCGCGGCGCGTGTCGTGCACGATCCGCGATCAGGGCTACGGCATTCCGAAGGAGCAGCAGGCCGGGCTGTTCGAGCGCTTCCGGCGCTTTCACGAGGCGGAGCGGCCGGAAGTGGGCGGCGCGGGACTGGGCATGGTGTTCGTGAAGACCGTCGTGACCCGTCACGGCGGCGGTGTCGAGGTCGTCAGCGCCACGGGCGAGGGCACGGCTTTCACGATCTGGCTGCCCGCGCTCGACGACGCCTAACCAACGCGTAAGCGGCCGAACCGATCGCGCCGCGCCCGTGTCCTATCCGATTGACCCGAGAGCGATCCATCCAAGAGAAACGAGGAAATGGCAAAAGTCTTCTATCTTTGCGCGGCACTGGCCGCGGCGAGCCTGACCGGCTGCGCGGGCCCGAGCGCCGACGTGCACGTCGCGCGGCCCGACCCTGCCGCCGCCGCGCTGCAAGGCGAGCCGACCTATGCGATGGCGCGCACGCAGCCGCAGGAAGGCAGCACCGATCATCCGCAGGCGGAGAAGCTGGTGCGCGACGAGCTGGCGAAACACGGTTTCGTCGATAGCGACGGCAAGCAGGCGCATTACCGTGTGTCGATGGCGTACAGCACGCGCCTCGCGTCGGTCGGCATCGGCGGCAAGGATTGCGAGCCGGCCGACTGCGGCGACTCGGGCGGCGGGCTCGGTGCGCTGATGTTCGGGCGCGCGTACCGCCATACGCTGACGCTGCGCTTCTTCGACTACGCGAATGGCGAGGAGCGCTACAAGGTCAGCGCGGTGTTCGTCGATCGCAATGCGGACCCGCTGCATGCGCTGCCGCTGCTCGCGAAAACGGCGCTCGCGAAGCTGCCGTTCGACGAACCGGCCGACTGGCGCGTGAAGCTGAGCATCGACAAGACGAGCGGCGCGGCGAGTGTGGAGTCGATGAAGCCGTTGCAGCCGTTGCAGCCGTTGCAGCGTTGAGGCAACGCTGAGGCAGGGATAGGCTTTGGGCTAACGGCTCTGTTGGGTTGGGGCTGACGGGGCTGAGCCTGGGCTTGGGCCGGGTCGGGACGAAGTCGAAACGAGGCCCAAACCTGGTTCATCCAGACCCGGCTAAAGCGGCAAGCCGGGGCCGCCCCGGCCTTGTGCGCGCCTTACTCGCGCTCCACAACATCACCCTGCGGCCAGCAGTTTTCGAACACACAATCGGCAAGCGGCAGACGGCTCGCCCAGCGCTCGGTTTCGAGCATCGGCTCGCTGTAAAACCGGTCGACGTGGCCGAGGCACAGAATCGCGACCGGCCGCGCGCCCGCGGGCATGCGCAGCAGCTCGCGCACCGCCTCGACGTCGAACAGCGACACCCAGCCGAGCCCGAGCCCTTCCGCGCGCGCGGCGAGCCACATGTTCTGGATCGCGCACGCAACCGAGGCAAGGTCCATCTCCGGCAGCGTGCGGCGTCCGAACACGTGCCGCTCGCGCCCGTCCATCAGCGCGATCACGAGCAGTTCCGCGCATTCGAGCATGCCCTCCACCTTGAGCTTCATGAACTCGTCGCGGCGCTTGCCGAGCGCGTCGGCGGTGGCGAGCCGTTCGCGCTCGACGATGTCGTGCAGGGCCGTGCGCAGGGTTGAATCGGTAATGCGCGCGATGCGCCACGGCTGCATGAAGCCGACGCTCGGCGCGTGATGCGCGGCGTCGAGCAGACGCCGCAGCACGGCGGGATCGACCGGATCGGCCACGAAGTGGCGCATGTCGCGGCGTTCGTAAATCGCGCGATATACCGCGTCGCGCTCGGAATCGTCAAAAGGCTGCGCCATGGAACAGGGCGGCCGTGAAGGCCGGGTTGGAAGGCCAGTAGGCGTGCATATAGGTTGCCACAATCGGGCCCACGCGATAAACCGCCTCGCCGGCGGCGTCGCTGTGCGCGCGTGTGGCGAAGCGCAGCGGCGCGAGCGGCGTGCTGAGCTTCGAGTAGTGGAACGTGTGGCCGGTCAGCGGGCCGTGCAGGCTGTCGATCTGCTGCATGCCGAGCGCGGCGAAGCGCTTTTGCAGCGTCGCGTGACCGGGCACGAGGCCGAGCATGGGCGTGCTCGTGCCGTGCGCGTCGGTCAGCCGGTCGAGCAGATAGAGCATGCCGCCGCATTCGGCGACCACGGGCTTGCCCGCCGCGACGTGCGCGCGGATCGACGCGGCGCTGCGCGCGTTGCCGGCCAGCGTCGCCGCGTGCAGCTCGGGATAGCCGCCCGGCAGATAGAGCGCGTCGATGTCGTCGGGCAGGGCTTCGTCGGCGAGCGGCGAGAAGTCGTGCACTTGTGCGCCGAGCGCTTCGAGCAGCGCGACGTTGGCCGGATAGATGAACGAGAACGCGGCGTCGCGCGCTATCGCGATCCGCTTGCCTTCGAGCAGGCGCGGCAAGACTTCGGGCACGGGCGAGTCGAAGTCGACGGCCGGCGGCAACTCGGCGAGCGCGGTTGCCGCGAGCGTATCGGCCGCGTGCTCGAGGCGCGCGTCGAGGTCGTCGATTTCGTTCGCCTGGTGCAGGCCAAGGTGCCGGTCGGGCAGCGTGATTTCGTCGCTCGCGGCGATGTGCCCGCACCAGTGCAATTCGGGCGGCAGCGCTTCCTGCAGCATCTGCGCGTGGCGCGCCGAGCCGACGCGATTCGCGAGCACGCCATGAAACGGCAGTTCGGGCCGAAAGCGCGCGAGCCCGAACGCGAGCGCGCCGAAGGTCTGCGCCATCGCCTGCGCGGAGATCACCGCGAGCACCGGCACGCCGAACGTCGCGGCGAGATCGGCGCTGCTCGGCGTGCCGTCGAACAGGCCCATCACGCCTTCGATCAGGATCAGATCGGCCTCGGCCGCCGCCTGCGCGAGCAGGTTGCGGCACGCGGTTTCACCGACCATCCACAGATCGAGCGACAGCACCGGCGCGCCGCTCGCGCGCGCGAGGATCATCGGGTCGAGAAAGTCCGGGCCGGTCTTGAACACGCGCACGCGCCGTCCGAGCCGCCGGTGCAGGCGCGCGAGCCCCGCCGTGATCGTGGTCTTGCCCTGGCCCGAGGCGGGCGCGCTGATAAAGAGCGCGGGACAGGCCGGGCGGCGCGTCGCTTCGGGCGCTGACGGCATCGCTCAGAACTCCACGCCGCGCTGCGCCTTCACGCCCTGCTCGCGATACGGATGCTTGATCGCGCGCATTTCGGTGACGAGATCGGCGGCTTCGATCAGCGCGTCCGGCGCATGGCGGCCGGTCACGACGACGTGCAGCATCGGCGCGCGCGCGTTGATGACCGACAGCACTTCGTCGAGCGGCAGGTATTCGTACTTGAGCACGGTGTTCAGTTCGTCGAGGATCACCATCTGATAGTCGCCGCTTTCGATCATCCGGCGCGCCTCGTCCCAGCCCTTGCGCGCGGTGGCGATGTCGGCGTCGCGGTTCTGGGTGTTCCAGGTGTAGCCGTCGCCCATCGTGACGAAATCGCAGTGTGCGATCGCGCCGAGAAAGTCGCGCTCCGAGGTATGCAGCGCGCCCTTGATGAACTGCACGACGCCAAGGCGCATGCCGTGGCCGAGCACGCGCACGGCCATGCCGAACGCGGCCGTGCTTTTGCCCTTGCCGGTGCCGGTGTTGACGATCAGCAGGCCTTTCTCGACGGTCGCGGCGGCCTGTTTCTTTTCATGGCCCTCGCGGCGGCGTTCGGTCATGCGTTGATGCGATTCGGGATCGGTTTTCATCGAAGGTCCTGTTGGGGAGTGTCGGGTTGGGTTGGAGCGGTGTCGGCGTCGCTGCTGGCCGAGGCGATCGCGACGGTAACGCCGTCGTGCACGGTCTTGGGTACGAGCAGGCGCGCGGGCTGTGTGGGCGATGCAGCGGCTGACGCAGCCGCCAGGGTCTGCGCCGCGAGCAGCGCGCAGGGTTCGCAAACGCCATCGACGCCGAGATGCGTTTGCGCGGCCAGCGACGGCGTGGCGACCGGCACCGCGGCGATCTGCTCGCGGCTGAACACCTGCAACGGCAGCGCATGACGCGCGCAGAATTCGCGCAGGCCCGCTTCGTGGGCCTTGGCGTCGAGCGTGGCGACGGCGTGAATCTGTTCGAAAGAAGCGACGCACGTGTGCGAGCCGAGCGCGGCGCGCACCGCCGCTTCGATCTGTTGCGCCGAACTGCCGAGGCGACAGCCGATGCCGACGCCGAGCGTCTTGCCCGGGCGTCCGGTGTGTCGAGCGGCATCGGCTTTGGCTTCGGCATTCGCGTCAGCGCAAGAGGCCTCGTGCCCGGCGCTGGCGAGCGAGGCGCGCGTCATCGCGGCATGCAAGGCAAACGCCTCGCGGTAATGGAAAAAGGGCGGCTGCCTGCAAGGGCGCACGCGGCAAGGAAGATCGAGGTCATGCGGTACTGCGAATCCGGGCTTGGACCATCGCGCGGCGCGTTGCGTTTTCGCGGCGAAAACCCCGTGGAAAAACGCCACGCTTGGCGCGGCCATGCTTGAACGCCATCACATCCGTTCCCCGCGGATTCCGGCGGCCGGCAGCGCAGCGATGAACGCGGCGCCGCCTCCGCGTCTGGCCGGTATCCGGGCTGGCGGCCTCACGCGCTTTGCCTTCCCGTCCGGATTCGTCGGACAGTGGCGCGAAAAACGCATGTGCGACGCGGCCGGAACGGCGCTCGCGTCGCAGGTCGCTTACCGTTGCGGGGACAGCACAGATTGAACGCATGACGCGCTGCCTGTTTCCCGTTTAACTGCACACGCGAGTGCATGTGCGGGCACCAAACGCGCGCATACGATAGCACATGGCGCCCCGCCGGATAAGCGCGCGCGGCGCTTCACGCGGTGTCCTTTCCTTGACTGCGCATGGCCGTGGGCCTACACTCGCACGCACTTCTGGTGCTCGCGCGCGCATCCATGCGCGTGCAGTTAAACGGGAAACAGGGAGCCCACCTGCTCTGGAACGGGCCAACCTGTGCTGTCCCCGCAACGGTAAGCGAAAAGCGGTATCGGCTGCATGGCCGGCCACCGCGGAGCCGGCTTCGATGTCCACGCGCAAGGCTGCGTCGGCATATCACCACTGGTCGAGAAACCACTCGGCCGGGAAGGGGAAGCGGCGCTTTCGCCAGCCCGGATACCGGCCCGAAGATGCAGGACGGACGCCACGGGGATGCGGCGTCGCGTTCACGACCTCACTTTCCGCTTTCTGTTTTCCGTTGTCGCGGCAACGCCGGCGCTCGTTCCGGCATGCGCGGCGCAACGCCTTCGGATGAACCTCACGATGCAAACTCAATTGCGCAAGATCCCCGTCACGATCGTCACGGGCTTTCTCGGCAGCGGCAAAACCACGCTGCTGCGGCACATTCTTCAGCATGCGGGCGGCAAGCGCATCGCGGTGATCGTCAACGAGTTCGGCGAACTCGGCATCGACGGGGAGATCCTCAAGGGTTGCGGCATCGGCTGCGATGAAAACGGCGTCGAAACCGAAGGGCAACTGTATGAACTCGCGAACGGTTGCCTCTGCTGCACCGTGCAGGAAGAGTTTTTTCCGGTGATGGAAAAGCTCGTCGAGCGCCGCGGCGAAATCGATCACGTGCTGATCGAAACCTCGGGTCTCGCATTGCCGAAGCCGCTCGTGCAGGCGTTCAACTGGCCGCAGATCAAGAGCAGCTTCACGGTCGACGCGGTCGTGACCGTCGTCGATGGTCCGGCTGCCGCGAGCGGCCAGTTTGCCGCGAACCCGGTCGCCGTCGATGCGCAGCGCAAGGTCGATCCGAATCTCGATCACGAATCGCCGCTGCACGAGCTGTTCGAAGATCAGTTGTCCGCGGCCGATCTCGTGATCCTGAACAAGACCGACCTCGTCGACGATGCGCAGCAGCGCGCGGTCGAAGCGCTGATTCGCGGGGAGATTCCGCCGCAGGTGAAGATCGTGCGCGCGCAGCAGGGCCAGCTCGATCTGCACACGCTGCTCGGGCTCGAAGCGGCTTCGGAAGAGACGATCCACCTGCGCCACGATCATCACGGTTCCGCCGACGATCCCGACCACCACCACGACGAATTCGATTCGGTCGTCGTGGAAGCGCGCGTGTCGTCGCGCGACGCGGCGATCGCCGCATTGCAGACGCTTGTCGAAGGCCACACGATTTATCGCGTGAAGGGCTTTGCCGCGTTGCCGGGCGCGGCGATGCGCCTCGTGATTCAGGGCGTGGGGCGGCGCTTCGACAGCTATTTCGACCGGCGCTGGCAGGCTGGCGAAAATGACGGCGGCGCGCACGCCGGCAGCCGTTTCGTGCTGATCGGCGAAGACCTCGATCAGGCCACGCTGCAACGCGCGTTCGACGCGGCACTCGACGCCGCCGCTCCTGCGCCCGCGAGCGTTGCCGCACACCAGGCGTAAGCGCTCATGCATCTGCTACGCACGACGCCGGGCGGTTTCGTCGACGATACGCAGGGCGTGATCCGTATCGATCAGCAGCCTGCCGATATCGTCGTGCTCAGTTCCGCCGACACCACGCTGTCGCTGCTCGCGAGCGTGGTTCCGCGTCTCGGCGACGGCTTCCCGAGCCTGCGGCTCGCCAACGTCACCTATTTGCGGCAGCCGGCGTCGGTCGATTTCTATCTCGACGACGTGTTGCAGCATGCACGCGTCGTCGTGGTCGATCATCTCGGCGGCGAGGCTTACTGGCCGTACGGCATCGAGCAGGTCGTCGCGCTCGCGCAGCGCAGGCAGCAAACGCTTGCGATGTTTTCCGGCGATTTGCAGGAAGACCCGAACCTGCTCGCGCGCAGTACCGCGAGCGCCGAGCTGTGCCATCAGTTGTGGCGTTATCTGCGCGAGGGCGGCCCGCAGAATGCCGAGGCGTTCCTGCGCTGCATCGCCTATCGCGCGCTCGATTGGGGACGCGAGCCCGAGCCGCCGCGCGCGTTGCCGGCCGCGTCGCTCTATCATCCCGCGCACGACACGCCGACCATCGCCGACTGGCAGGCGCGCTGGCGCCAGGACGCGCCTGTGGTCGCGATTCTGTTCTACAAGGCGCATCTGCAGGCTGCCAATACCGCGGTGTTCGATGCGCTGATCGACGCGCTCGAAGCGCAAGGGCTCAATCCGCTGCCGCTCGCGATCACGTCGCTGAAAGATGCGGTGAGCCGCGAAGTCGTGCAGTCGCTGTGCGCGCAGCACGATGCTGCACTCGTGCTCAATACGACCGCGTTCGCCGCGTCCGCGATCGACGACCCCGAGCCGCTCGCGCTGGCCGGCGACGCGCCGGTGTTGCAGGTGATCCTGAGCGGCGGCAATCGCGAGGACTGGCTCAAGGACAATCACGGCCTCAATTCGCGCGACATCGCAATGCATATCGCGCTGCCGGAAGTGGACGGCCGCATCATCACGCGTGCGATCAGCTTCAAGGGGCTCGCCTATCGTTGTCCGCATACCGAGGTCGACGTGGTCCGCTATCAGCCCGACCTCGAACGCGTGCGTTTTCTCGCCGAACTGAGCCGCCGCTGGTGCCGTCTACGTTCGCTCGACAATGCGGACAAGAAGCTCGCGCTGATTCTCGCGAACTATCCGATGAGCGAAGGGCGCATCGGCAATGGCGTCGGGCTCGATACGCCGGCTTCGGTGGTCGGCATTCTGTCGATGCTGCGCGGCGAGGGCTATCGTGTTGGCGAATTGCCCGAAAACGGCGCTGCGTTGTTGCAGAAACTCACCGAAGGCGTGACCAACGATCCGGTCGTGCGCGATCTGCGTCCGGCCTTGCAAAGCCTTGCACTCGACGACTATCTCGCGCATTTCAACGCGCTGCCGGCGAGCGTGCGCGATGCGTTGAACGCGCGCTGGGGCCCGCCCGAGCAGGACCCGACGCTGCGGCGCGGGCGCTTCATGATCGCGGGCTGGCGCTGCGGGCACGTATTCGTCGGCATTCAGCCCGCGCGTTCGCGCGAGCAGGGCGATTACGCGAGCTATCACGATGCCGAACTCGTGCCGCCGCATGCCTATCTCGCGTTCTATTTCTGGCTGCGCCGGCAGTTCGGCATCGACGCGGTCGTGCACGTCGGCAAGCACGGCAACCTCGAATGGCTGCCCGGCAAGAGCGTCGCGCTGAGCGAGGCGTGCTGGCCCGATCTGATTCTCGGGCCGATGCCGCATCTGTATCCGTTCATCGTCAACGATCCGGGCGAGGGCAGCCAGGCCAAGCGGCGCACGCAGGCGGTCATCGTCGATCATCTGATGCCGCCGCTCACGCGCGCCGAAAACTATGGACCGCTGCAGGATCTCGAACGCCAGGTCGACGAATACTACGAAGCGCTGATGGTCGATCCGCGCCGCGCGAAGCTGCTGCGCCGCACGATTCTCGCGACGATCGTCGAGCACCGCCTGCACGAGGAACTGAGCCTCGCCGCGCCGAATGGCCAGGATGATGAAGACGCGCTGCTCACGCGCGTCGATGCGTGGTTGTGCGAACTGAAGGAAGCGCAGATTCGCGATGGTCTGCATACGTTCGGGCAATCGCCGGCCGGCGTGCAGCGGCGCGATACGCTGCTTGCGCTCGGGCGCTTTCCGATCGGCGATGGACAGGGGCGCAGAGCGGGGCTCGTCGACGCGCTGGCGCGCGATCTGCGTATCGATCATCTGTTCGATCCGTTGACGGTCGATTGGGCCGCGCCGTGGGACGGTCCGCGCCCGGCCGTGTTGCAGCGGGTCAGCGACGCGCCGTGGCGGCATTACGGCGATACGCGCGAGCGGCTGGAGATGCTCGCGGCGGAGTTGTTGCTCGGGGTGTGTGGTGTGGGCAGCGATGAAGCGGATGGCGCGCGTGCGGCTCCATCGTTTGAGAGCAACTTGCCGCAAGCGGCGCTAGTTATCGAACGTTTGCGCGACGACGTGCTGCCGCGTCTCGACGCCTGTGGCCCGCAGGAAATGCTGCAACTGAAGCGCGGCCTCGAAGGCCGTTTCGTGCCGCCGGGGCCGAGCGGCTCGCCGTCGCGCGGACGGCCCGACGTGTTGCCGACCGGCCGCAACTTCTATTCGGTCGACACGCGCGCGGTGCCGACGCAAGCGGCCTGGGCGCTCGGCCTGAAATCCGCGCAGCAGCTGATCGAGCGGCATTTGCAGGAACATGGCGATTATCCGCGCGCGATCGGCCTGTCGGTATGGGGCACCGCGACGATGCGCACCGGTGGCGACGATATCGCGCAGGCGCTCGCGCTGCTTGGTGTGCGGCCGAAGTGGGCGCCGGGCAGCCATCGCGTGACCGACTTCGAGATCATGCCGATCGAAGCCTTCGACCGTCCGCGTATCGACGTGACGTTGCGTGTGTCCGGTTTCTTCCGCGATGCGTTTGCGAACGTGATGCATCTGTTCGATGCGGCCGTGCAAGCCGTCGCCGAACTCGACGAACCCGAAGCGTTGAATCCGATCCGCGCGCGCGTGCAGCGCGAACGCGATGCGCTGATCGCGCGCGGCATGGAGCCGGCCGAAGCGCGCAAGCGGGCCGGCTGGCGCGTCTTCAGCGCGCGTCCCGGCGCGTATGGCGCGGGTGTGCAAGAGATGATCGACTCGCGCCACTGGCAGACCGACGCCGATCTCGCGAACGCGTATCAGGCATGGGGAGGTTACGCGTACACGCAGAAAAGCGCGGGCGAGGCAGCGCAGCACGCGTTCGGCACGCGTCTCGCGGCAATGGACGTGGTGCTGCAAAACCAGGACAACCGCGAGCACGACGTGCTCGACTCGAACGACTATTACCAGTTCCAGGGCGGCATGGTCGCGGCGGTACGGCATCTGGCCGGCCAGCAGCCGAGCGTCTATCACGCCGATCACAGCAATCCGGCCGCGCCGCGTGTGCGTACGTTGCGCGAGGAGATCGCGCGCGTGATCCGCTCGCGGGTGGTCAATCCGAAATGGCTCGATGGCGTGAAGCGCCACGGTTATAAAGGCGCGGCCGAGATCGCGGCGACCGTCGATTATCTGTACGGCTACGATGCGACCGCGCGCGTGGTCGCGGATCATCAATACGCGCTCGTCGCCGACGCGTATCTGAACGATGCCGATACGCGCGCGTTCATGCAACGGCACAATCCGCATGCGCTGCATTCGGTCTGCGAGCGTCTGCTCGAAGCGATGCAGCGCGGGCTGTGGCAGGCGCCCGGCGACTATCGCGCACAGGTGGAGCAGCATCTGCTCGCGAGCGAACAGCAGATCGAAGGAAAGCAGAGATGAATGGGGTGACGCGAGAGGCGGGCGAGATAAGCGGCGTGGATACGGTATCGGGCACCGCATCGGGTTCGGCCCGGCGGCCGGTTTTTCCCTTTGCCGCACTGATCGGCCAGGCGCCGTTGCAGCAGGCCTTGTTGCTTGCGGCGATCGATCCGGGCCTCGGCGGTGTGCTGATCAGCGGGCCGCGCGGCACGGCGAAGTCGACCGCGGCGCGCGCGCTCGCCGAATTGCTGCCGGAAGGACAACTCGTGAATCTGCCGCTCGGTGCGAGCGAGGATCGGCTGATCGGCACACTCGATATCGAAACTGTGCTGCGTGACGGCGCGGTGCGCTTCTCGCCGGGGCTGCTTGCGAAGGCGCATCGCGGCGTGCTGTATGTCGATGAGGTCAATCTGCTGCCCGATGCGCTCGTCGACGCGTTGCTCGATGCGGCGGCGAGCGGCGTGAATACCGTCGAACGCGATGGCGTATCGCATAGCCATGACGCGAGCTTCGTGCTGATCGGCACGATGAATCCCGAAGAGGGCGAGTTGCGGCCTCAACTGATCGACCGTTTCGGTTTGATGGTCGAGTTGCGCAACGCGTTCGAGCCGTCGACACGGCAGGCGATCGTCAAGGCGCGGCTCGCGTTCGATCATGATCCGGCGGCATTTTGTGCCACTCACGCTGAGCAGCAGGCCGCGTACGTGCAGCGGATTCGCGCGGCGCGCGCGGTGCTGCCGCAACTCTCGTTCGACGACGCCGTGCATGCGCACGTGAGTGCGTTGTGCATCGACGCGGCCGTGGACGGTTTGCGCGCCGATCTCGTGATGCTGCGCGCGGCGCGTGCGCTCGCGGCGCTGGAGCAGTCGGCTGCGGTGACGGTGGAGCATGTGGATCGGGTGGCCGAGGCGGTGCTGCTTCATCGGTGGCGTAAGCATGAGCATGAGCCGCGTGCCCGGCAATACGATGAATCGGAAAGCGATGCGCATGAGAGTGCGGTGCATCATCGGCAAGATACTTTGGCCAGTGATTCGCACCATTCGAGCGAAGCTTCGCCATCTTCCGCTGATACTGACTGGGGCTATCTGCCACCCGAGCCGACCGCGGCCGTGCCGGTCAAAAGCGTGATCCCGCTCGGCGCAAAAAAACGCTGAGCCATCGGAAGGGCGCCGCCGCTGACTCGCGCAGCGGTTTTCGATGGCGGCATGGCATGGGTGCGGGTGTACGCAGCGCTGCGCGCGGCGAGCCGGGCCGACGCATTGCGTGGACGCCGACGCTTGTCGCGATGCGCGAGCGCACGCTGCGTCGCGAGCATCTGCGCTTCGTGCCTGAAGTGCCGCGCGGTGGTGTACTGCATTGCTTCGTGCTCGATTGTTCGGGGTCGATGCTGGCCGGTCGGCGGCTCGCCTTGGCGAAAGGCCTGTTGATCGCGCTGTTCGACGAGGCCAGCGCGATGCGCGCCGAAGTCGTGCTGATCTGCTTCGGCGGTGCGGGAGCGGACGTGCGTTTCGGTCCGGCCGTGCCGCGCTGGTGGAACGAGCGATGGCTGCAACCGGTGGGCGGCGGCGGCGGTTCGCCGCTGGCGTCGGGCGTGCGGCGGGCCGCGCAACTGCTCGGGCGCAGCGCGCGCAGACGGCCGGCGCAGCAACGCTGGCTATGGATTCTGAGCGATGGCCGCTCGCGCGACGAGCCCGAGCGTCCGCTTGATGTCGATGAGGTGGTGTTCGTCGATTTCGAGCGCGGCGCGCTACGGCTTGGCCGTTGCGCAGCGTTCGCCGATGCGTGGGGCGCGCGGTATTTGACGCCGGAAGAGTTGATCGGCTGAGCGGTTGGGCAACTGAGCGGCGCGTGGGTTGTGTTCGTGCGGTGGCGTGCGAATTTGCGCGATTCGCATGCGCGGCGCCGCGCCGCGTTATGCGTGCCGCTCAGCGATGCCGTTTCTTCAGGCCGTGGCGTTGGACCAGTACAGCACGTCGTCGTGGCGATCGAACACGAAGACTTTCATCGCCATCTGCTGCGCGGTGTCGAGCTGGTCCAGTTCGAGCCCATGAGTCGACGGCTCGCCGGGCGCGCTGCCTTTCTGCACGTTGCGGATGACCGCCGTGGTCTCGATCTCGGTATCGAGTTCGGCCGACTTCAGACGAAACGCGAGACGCAGCCGCTCGCCGACCGAGCCGAGCGTCCACGAGGCGCTCAGCGACATGCCGAGCGCGCTGATGCCTTTCGCGAGCCCGAGCCCTTCGTAGTTCTCGCCGGTTTCGCCGATGCCGAAGCGCACCGCGAGGTGCGCATGGACACGGATCGATTTACGTTCGCGCAGACGCCGGATCGCGCCGGGTTTCGACAGGACGAGATAGTCGAACGGCAGGCGGCAGACTGCTTCGACCGTGCAGACGAAACGGAATACGGCCTGGCTCGCGATCGCGACGATCTCGACGTTTTCGCCGGGCGCGAGCGGCAGCAGGCGGCCATTCTGTAACGGCGGCGTGACGAAGAGCGCATGATTCGGCGCGAAACCGATGATGCGGCACGGGTGCATCGGCGCGCTGCCGCTGACGAGGGAGCGCATGCCGATCAATGCGCCGATCTCGAGGTGCATGTCCCTGACCGTCTGTTCGCCGGCGGGGGGCAGCTGCGGGGCGGGTTCGGCGGGCCGCTGCGCGTTCGGACCCAGCAGGTCGCCGCGTTGCGGCTGGAAGTGCGTGAACAGAAACGTACGCTCGTCCGTGGTCGCGAGGACCGTGCCGCTCGCGAAGAGCAGCGTGCCGTCGGCATCGACGATCGGCCAGGCGAGCGGTGAACCTACCGGGACTGCATCGGGATTGAGTGCCGGAGATGAGGCGGCAGGCGGGGTATCGTCGACGTGTTCCTCGACAGGGTTGTCCATGGTCGGCAGCTTGTTGGATTGGCGAGATAACTGGTTGACGGCGGCGGCGGGTAAAACTTTAGTTGTCGAGTGAAATGGATGGGCGTCTTTGTCGGCGAGGGGCGGTTTCGGTGTTTTCCCGCTTCTGGCGATGGCCGAATTAAATTGGATAACTAAATTAATTCGTGGCGATCTTTTGTTGCGGCTTTCAGTTACGGATGTTGGTCTTTGCTGCATGGTACGGTTGTGGTATGAAGCCCTTCGCAAGAAAATTCGCGCAAGGGTCTTGACGTGATGCGGGGCGGTCAGCATAATCTCGTTTCTCTGCTGCAGACGCAGCGACGCAAACGAAGCGGTGCCGGGTGGTGTTGGGCATGGTTGAGTGAGCGGACTGATCTTTAAAAACCAACAGCCGATAAGTGTGGGCGCTTGATGC
>NZ_JAAGPS010000156.1:0-16565 GCF_017105025.1 Paraburkholderia sp. Ac-20336
TCACGCCGGCCGACAGGCCAAGTTCCTTGGTCAGGCTCGGCGCGGCGATGCCGAGCACCGTGCGATCGAGGTAGTTGATGACGGTGCCGATCGCGAGCAGCGCGAGAATCGCGAAGCGGGCTCGCGATCGTCGTGCCGGATTCGCGGCGGTGGAAAGTGTTGTCTCTGTCTTCATGCCTTGTTTGTCTCCAGTAATGAAAGCGCAGACGTCCTGGATGCGCTTGTCACGATCACAACGCGATATGGCGGTGTCGCCCAGCCGGTTTACCCACACTTGAGGATCGCTGCGTCGTCACTGTCCGGGTACGCGAGCGATGCGTTGCAAGGCCGGTTGATCCGGCGGCGAGACGCTCATATCGTCCGGCGTGCTGCCAGAGCGGTTGCCACATGGCGCTGCGTCAGCGAGCCGGCGTGCCGCAAGCGCCTCCATTCCGGATCGGCGCGCCTGCGACAAAACCCCTTGTTCACTCGTCAAGCCTCGGGGTAGATTATGTGGAAGTAACTTCCAAATTGGAAGTTACTTTCGTAAAAAAACGACCAGGGTTTTCCCAGTAGCGAGCTTGTCTGGCCGATCTGTCCGCGTTCAGAAATTTGTAAAGTTATCAACGGACTACCGCCTCATCCGTCACGGCGGGCGAAAACCTGAATCTCTGCCGGTTGAGTGGCTGGCCAGCCGGCCCGGCGAGATCGTGATAGGGAAAACCCTTTTCTGTAGTTTTTGAATATTCTTCCAATCTGGAAGTAACTTCCGTATAGTCTGTCCGACACCGAATCGTCGAGCGAGAGGATGGGTCGTGGCTTCGACATTCGCGGAGTAAGGGCATCACTTCAAAACACATAGGATCGCCAATCATGTTCGATATGTCTGAGCAGCGCGTTTTGGTCATCGGCGGCTCGTCGGGTATTGGCTTCGCCACGGCGAAGCTGGCCAGATCGCTCGGCGCGCGGGTTACCATCGCGTCGCGTTCGCCGGAAAAGCTTGCCGCGGCCGCGCAAAAAATCGGCGAGGGCACTCAAAGCCGCGAGCTCGATCTCACCGCCGACGAGGCAGTCGCCGCGTTCTTCGACAACGAGGAAGCCTGGCACCACGTTATCGTCACCGGGTCGGAAGTATCGATGGCCGCCGTTCGCGAGTTGCCGATGGAGTCCGCCTATGCCGCGATGAACTCGAAGTTCTGGGGCTTCTATCGTGTCGCGCGTCATGCGCGGATTCACGCGGGCGGGTCGCTCGGCGTGATTGCCGGCTTTCTTGCCACTCGCCCGGCGGCGGGACGAGCACTCATGGGGGCGATAAATGGAGCGCTGGAAAGCCTGGTTCAGGGTCTGGCGCTGGAACTCAAGCCCGTGAGAGTGAACGCTGTGTCGCCGGCCGTCGTGGCAACGGAAATGTGGAGTGCAATGACGGAAAGCGCTCGCGCCGCCATGTTCGAGAAGGTTGCCGCGTCGTATCCGGCAGGGTGCCACGCGCAACCGGACGATATTGCACGCCAGCTTTTGCTGCTTGCCTGCACGCCTTATGCGACGGGCACCATCGTGACGCTCGATGGCGGCGCCTCGATTGCCTGACCGGAAGCCGTCGTCATGTTCAAACGCATGTCGGTGCTGGTCCGGCGCACTGGCGATAACCGGGAACGCTTCTCGCGAAACTGGGAACGTCACGCGGCGCCCGTGGCTCGATTGCCGAAAGTGCGCGGCTATATCCAGAATCACGTAGAGGAAGACTTCACGGTCCCGGGCGGTTCGGCGATCGAGGTGGACGGTTTCGTGGAGCTGCTGTGGGACCGTCCGGAAGATATGGCGGCAGCCTTTGCCAGTGCCGCCGCGCGACCGATGGTGGAAGACGAGCCGAACTTTCTCGGCCACGGTTCGGGGTATGCGATCAGGAAGGCTTCGCCGTTACGCGAGAGCGCGGGCGGCAAGCTGATCGTTGCGGCCATCGGCGGTGCGGCGGCGCTGGATGCGATCGAAGCACGATGCCAGGTGCTGCAACAACGGGCCGTGCTGATCCGCGACGATGTGGCCGATCTGATCGCCAAGCCCGGCATGGAACCGCCCCAGCCGGTTAGCGCATTTTTCCATCTCCAGTTCGACAATGCGGAGAGTGCGCGGAAGGCCGGGCATAGGCTTGCCTCATGCGCGGCTTCGGTTGACGCGCGTTTGAGCGTTTGCCGCGTGCGAACGCTACGCTTCGTCTGACCGGGCGAACGGGCTGTGCCAGAAGCGATTTCCTATCGGCGGTCGATCTGTCGCGGGGCAGATTTCCGCTATGTCAGCGAGTCGGCAACTTACAAGCAGAAAGCAGGCGTTATTCCCCAACCGATGAGGGTTGCGCGTTCCTGAGTACATCGAGTGGCTTTAGTCTGGCGAATCGGTGTATTGTTCGGCACAGACGAAGCAGGGCAGGCAATGCCGGCAGCAGTGGCGCGGCGCAGAGCGAACAGTCGCCCTGCGCCGACCGACCATGCCGGGTATTGCGAATCCCGACCCCACGCCTCAGTGCAAAAGGAACTTTCGCCATGAGCGATCCTCAGCAGCCGACCACCCAGCCGCTCGATCTGAGCGCGTTCGCCTCACTCGCGACACCGGATGAGGCCGGGAATCCGGCATCCGGTTCGGATTCATCCCGTCTCCCTGTCGACACTGCGGAGTCGACCGAAATCGCGGCGCCCATGCCGGCTTTCGAGCGTCTCGTCGAACTGAGCACCCTGCCGGCCGAACTGCAAACCCGCGCGCACCAGCTTGCCGATTCGATCCGTTTCGAGGACACGGCCTCGACGCTGACTTTCATCGAGCATACGCTGCAGCCGATTGCCCAGGTCTCCCGGCAACTGCTCGCCGATACCACGGTCGGCAATGCGGGCGAAGTCGGCCAGATCGCCGCGGCCGTGATCGACGGCATCAAGATCCTGCGTATCGACGAACTCCAGGCCGAAGCGCACAAGATCGCGCCGAAAGCGACCGGCTTGCTCGGCCGGGTGATGGGCCTCGGCAAGCTCGCGCACGATGCGGTCCAGTCCTTCGCGGAGAACCGCAAGAAATTCCTGACGCTGATGGACGCCGAGGAAGCGCGGGCACGCAAGGCGAAAGCCGACCTGATGACCACCGTGCAACTGCTCGACGATCAGAGTCAGACTGTGCGCCAGGGCGTGGGCAATCTGACGATCGCCATTGCCGCCGCGCAGATCGCACTGGATCGCGGCGTGCAGGAAGCCGAGGAACTGCGCCAGATCGCGCTGCGCTCGAACACGTCGGGCGACGCAGCGATCGCGATGGATCGTCGCAATACGCTCGCGAATTTCCGGGCCCAGACGGCCGACATGCGTGAAGCCATGGTGTCGGCCGCGACCCTGATTCCGCTGATCGCCTTGAATCGCAAGGCGGCAGTGACACGCGTCTCGCAACTGAACAGCGGTATCCTGCTGACCCTGCCGCGTCTGATGGCGGTCGCTTCGCAAGCGGCTGTCGAGGCGGACGTGCAGCGCGGTGGGCAGGAAAAGGAAAAGCTGGACGAAGCGAATCGCCGGATCACGGAGATCGCCGGTCGTGCCGCGCACGACGCCGCCATTTCCGCGGCCCGCAGCTTGCAGGGCGACAATCGCAACCTCGAGGCGCTGTCCGCGCTCGCCGAGCAAACGATTTCGACCATGCAGGAAGTGCTCAAGATCGAACAGGATGCCGCCGATGAAGACCGCAAGCGCGAGCAGGAACTCGTGCGCGTGCGCGATCGCCTCGTATCCGGCATGCGCGGCGTGCAGCAAGCCGCACTCGCGAGGCCGGTCCGCGGCGCCTGATCGCCTCGGCCCCCACTCTCTACAGGAACATCGCGAATGACCGCGCAGCCCCCGGATTCCCAGGACGGCGCCGGGATCGACCCGGCCACGCAACCGCTCGACCTCGGCGCGATCACGCGCAGCCTGGCCGACACGGCGCCAGGCGCTGGCACGGCGATCTCCGCGGCACCTGCCGCCGCCGTTGCGCCGGACCTGACTTCGTTCGATCTCGACGCGGCCTGGCTGCGCCGGGCCGAAGCCGACGGCGCGGGCTTCCTGTCCCGGTTCGCGCGCATCGTCAGCGAGGCTTTGCCGCAGCACGCGACGCTCGACATCGTGCGTCGCGGACTCTTCCGCAAAACCGAGGAAGTCGTCGGACTCGCCGTAGCGTTCGAGGACGAAACCTACCGCATGCGCCTTTCCGGCAATCAGCAGATCGTGACCGAAGTCGAAAAGCGCGTGCGCGGCATCACGCTTTCGACCCGACAGGTGCAGGCGCACACGTGGATCTCCGGCCTGCTCGCCAAGGTACACGAGCGCACGGAAAAGGCGCGAGGCATTGCCGACCTGCTGCGCTCGCTCTGACGCATCGGCTACCCCATTTTCTACCGAGGCTATTCATGGGAATCTGGTCTTCGTTGTTCGGCGGTGGTAGCAGCAATTCCCCAACGCAGGCACCTCCCGACGATCGGCCCTTCTTCGACGCGCAAGGTGTGCCGAACCTGCTGCACGAGCGTCTCGAACAGGCCAGGGCGGGCACGCTGCCGTGGATCTCCACGCTGACGGCGCCCGAACTCGCACTGGCCCGCTCGCATGGCGTCCGGATGATCGCGCCGATCGCGGCCACCTGCTGGATGCATTACGGCTATTCGTGGACCGAGGGGCACAAGCAGGGCTGGAATACCGCCCAGCATCGGCTTCAGGCCGAGGCCGCCGCGCTCGGCGCGAACGCCGTCATCGACGTGAAGATGGTCTCGCTCGATCTTGCGATCGAGAGCAGCATGGACTACTCGCTCGTCGGCACGGCGGTGCGGATCGCGGGCCTGCCGGCGAGTCCCGCGCCGATCCTCTCGACCGTGCCCGCGCTCGAGTTCGTGCAACTGCTCGAAGCGGGCATCGTGCCCGTTGGCCTTGCCGTCGGCGCACGCTTTGCATGGAGCAACGACAACCTCGACTGGCGATCCGACCAGTCCTGGCGCAACGCCGTGATGAGCCAAACCACGTCTTTCTGGGAACGCATCCGCCGCGATGCCCACCGCGACCTGCGCGAAGACACGGCGCGGCAGGGGCGCGGCGTGCTCGCGCAACTGAATTTCAGCCAGATCTTCCGGCGCGAGTACGAGAACCCGACCCGCTACAACTACCTCGGGCGTCACATCGTCATGGGAACGGTCGTGGACGGCGAGCCGGCCGGCACGATCCCTCACCCGGTCGAATGGGTGCTCGACCTGAGCGACCGCCCGGATCTGATCCGCACGACGTCGGTGCATCACAACTCGTTCAACGACGGCATCTGATTGTCCCGGATCGCCCCGGATCGCCTTCACACCGTCTTCCTTACCAAGGAGCCAGCGCATGTCGAATACCACGGTCGCCGACTATAGCCACCAACTTCCCTCGAGCGTGAGGGAGCGCCTGCAGGGCCTTCGCACTGCCGCGCATCCGTCCGGCGTCTTCACGTCCGACCTTTCGGTCAACGAATTTCTTCTCGTGCGCAAGGCGGGGTTCGAGCCTATCGGCCTGTGTGTCGGTAGCTGCATCTACCACGTCGGCATCCAGTATTCGTCGTGGAATCAGAACCAGGAGATGACGGTCCTGTCGCAGGCGATGTACCACGCCCGCGAGCTCGCGATGTCGCGCATGCGCGAGGAAGCGCGCGAGATGGACGCGGACGGTATTGTCGGCGTGCGGCTCGAAATCAAGCATGTCGAATGGGACGAAAATCTCCTCGAATTCATCGCGATCGGCACGGGCGTGGTTCACAACCACGACACGAAGGGCTTCAAGGCGCACGACGGCGGACCGTTCACGTCCGATCTGTCCGGCCAGGACTTCTATACGCTGCTCGGCGCAGGCTATCGCCCGGTCGAGATGGTCATGGGCTCGTGCGTGTATCACGTCGCGCACCGGGGCGTATTGCAGGCGTTCCGCCAGGCCGGGCGCAACGTCGAACTCGAACAGTTCACCCAGGCGCTTTACAGCGCGCGCGAACTCGCCATCGAGCGTATGCAGAAGGAAGCGCAGGACGCAAAGGCCGAAGGCGTTGTCGGCACGATCGTGCAGGAGAAGTCGTATCGTTGGGAAAGCCATGTGATCGAGTTCTTCGCGATCGGCACGGCCGTCGTGCCGCTCAACGAGGAAATCGCGCCCAAGGACATTCCGGCGCCGACACTGGTGCTGTCGGTCAACGATTAGGGCAATTTTGCCGGCAGGGCGTGGCTGTGTTTTACGCGGCCGCGTACGTCGGCGTGTTCGGCATTGCCGTGCCGGTGAGAGGTTCGGTAGCCGCTTGCTGCGAAGGCTCAATTGATATATGATATGTATATCAATAATCGGAGGGGGTAATGAGCCGAATCCTGATCGACTTGCCCGATGCGCAGGTCGAAGAGTTAGCGGTGCTTGTGGCCGCTGAGCAACGTCCTCGCGCCGCCGTCATTCGCGACGCGATTGAGGCCTATATCACGCAGCACAAGCGCGCTGTCGGGGCTGACGTTTTTGGTCTGTGGAAAAGCAGGAAAATCGATGGTCTGGAATACCAGCAGGAACTGCGCTCAGAATGGTAAGGGCACTTTTCGACACAAACGTTCTGATCGACTACCTCAACGGCGTAGGTGCGGCGAAGAAAGAACTCGCGCGCTATGAGTATCGTGCGATTAGCACGATCACCTGGATGGAAGTCCTGGTTGGTGCAACACCGGACGATGAAGCGGCTATTCGTGCATGGCTTGGCTCGTTCGATGTCATTGCGCTCGACGCAGCCATCGCAAATCGGGCGGTCGAGATTCGTAAACAGAGGCGGATTCGACTGCCCGATGCAATTGTATGGGCCTCGGCCCAGGTGAATGCAATGCTGCTGGTTTCTCGCAATACCAAGGATTTTCCTGCTGACGAACCTGGCGTACGTGTCCCATACAAGATTTAAAGGAAAACGGGATTTGCCTCTGCATCTCCGGACACGCGCTGAAATGAACTCGTCAATGCTGCGAGCCGGGTGTTCGAGGGTGTTGGACACCTATCCGTCATGACGCCGTCTGCGCAGTCTTTGCCCGCGCATCTATTGGCGCCCGCCGCGAGAGCGGGCGCCAGATGGTCACACGGTTACGCTGCCGCGTCTGCCGCTTCCGCGCATGTCCATGACGCCTTGAGACGCGCGCGGATGTCGGCGAGCGTGGTCGTCACCAGCAGTTGCCCGTTCCGGAAGACCGGTGTCAGCGCGCCGGTGGCGAACTGCTCGGGCGTCTGCTGTTCGTACAGCACGTAGTCGTCGCCTTCCTTCTCGACGCGCAACAGGCCGCGAGCCGACTTCTTCGTGCCGTCGTCGGTGGCCGGGTCCTTGTAGATGTCGACCTGTTCGTCGCCGACTTCGGCGTAGATCGCTTTCATGGCCCAGCCGAACGTGTCCCGCGACAGCATATTGTAGGTGTAGGAGCCGATGCCGAATACCACGTTGCTCGACGCGAAGCCCTTCTCGGCCAGGCGGGTCAGAATGTCCCAGGCGCGCGTCAGCGAGATCGAGTCGCCGTAGATCAGGCCGACCTTGTCGTTGAGCATCCGGTAGCCGCTGTGCGTCGACGTGCCGCCGTAGATGTCCCACAGGCATTCGACCGATCCCTTGCGCTCGGCTTCCGTGATGTGCAGACCGTTGGCCGCCACGATGTAACGGTCGCCGGCTTTGCGGAATGCGCCGTCGGCATCGCGTGCGAGTTCGTTGTCGCGATAGCCTGCCAGGATCCGCACCGGATCGCCGGAGTCCGGGCGAAACACCACGCGGCTCTGGCCGAGCGCATTCGGTTGGCGGGCGAGAATCGCTTCCTTCAGCTCCTTCGCGATAACCGTCATGACGTTCCAGTAGTCGAACGAATCGCTCACCAGCGAGACCATGCCGGCCGGATAGTCCTGTGTGACGAATTCGCGGATGACCTCGCGTTCGGCCAACGGGCGCAGCGCTTTTTCGTCGAGTCCGGCATGTGCCGGATCGCGTTGCAGGCGCTTGAGCGTGGCCAGAATCCGCAGCGTCATGACGCTGTGCTCGGAAGCCGGGATCGAACCGCCCACCAGCTCCTTGTCCGCGTCGGCGCCGTAGTAGTCTTCGGCATAGTCGATGGCCGGGATCGTGTCGGTGCCCGTGAACGACAGCAGGTGGCCGACGCCGCAGCGCATGGCGTCGTGCACGCCGCTCATGCCGCGCATCGAGAAGTCGTGGCCCTGCCAGTCCACGAAGTCTTCCGGCGCTCCGGTCAGCTTCGCGAAGTGGCTCAGCAGCTTGCGGAATTCGAAGGCGATGGTCGCGACTGTCGACGGTTTCCAGATCTCGGCACTGAACAGCGTCTCGAAGTAAGTCGAGACCCACGGAAACGCCGGATGCGTGTTGACGAAGATCACCGGCGGCACCTTGATGTTCACGCGCACGCCCTCGGGCAGCGCGCGCAGTTCGAGCGGTAGATAGCCGAGATCGTGCAGCGCGCCGAGGCGCTCGACCGGCACCGCATCCTGGCCGAGCGCGGTGTCCATGCGGCGCTTGTACCGGCGAATGGCCGCGTCCTTCGGCGCCTCGAAGAACTCGCGCTGGAACACGCCGAGAAAGAACTCCTTGATGAAGCCCTGGAGACCGAACCACACCACCTTGTTGTCGTAGAACTGTTCGAGCACGGGGGCGTACTTCGCCGAGCGCGGCGTGAAGTTCGCGACGAGCTTCGTCGTGGC
This sequence comes from Paraburkholderia sp. Ac-20336, assembly GCF_017105025.1. Lineage (NCBI taxonomy): Bacteria > Pseudomonadati > Pseudomonadota > Betaproteobacteria > Burkholderiales > Burkholderiaceae > Paraburkholderia > Paraburkholderia sp. Ac-20336. The sequence goes on from NZ_JAAGPS010000156.1 coordinate 8,694, forward strand.
TGCCGGGTACATCGACGGATGGCCCGTCTTGTAGAAGTCGGCGAGATTGAAGGGAATCAGTCCGTTCATGATCGTTCTCCGGTCGGGGTGATGGCGTGCGGGTTCAGGCCAGGACGGCGCGGGCGTCGTCCGTCCAGTTATTGCGGGTGAAGACGGCGGCGTAGTGCTCCAGCAGCGCGTCGAGGCCCTTGCTGAAGATGCCGTGCGTCACGTACAGGTACAGCGGGTTGCGCGCGGCACCGCGGGCCTGCTTTGCATCGAGCGCCTGCGCAAGTTCGGTGAAGGTGCGGCCGCCGTCGCAGATGTCGTCGATCACCAGCAGCGCGCATTCGGGCAGGTCGCCCTGAATCGCGGTTCCGGTGATGGCGCCCGTGCGGGTGTCGCGGACCTTGTCGGCGAACACGACGGGCAGGTCGAGTTGCGGGTCGAGCTGCGAATTGAGTTGTGAAGCCAGCTTCAGCACGCGCTTGCGGGCACCCGCGTCTGGCGCGACCAGCGCGAGGCTCGAACGACTCCTGAGAACCTGTTCGACGACACGGCGCAGGGCCGGCAACGGATCGTCGATCACGACCCGGTCCAGCAGCGCGGCCGTCACGTCGCTGTGCGGGTCCTGGATGACGACCCGGCGATAGTGCTGGGCGTTGATCAGGTCGCAGAACACCTTGGCGCTGAGCGATTCACCGGGATTCGCCACGCGATCCTGGCGCGCGTACGGCACGTAGGGCAGGTGCAGATCGAGCGGCGTGTCCGGATAGGCCCGGCGCAGCGCGTCGGTGGTCATCAGCAGCGTCATGACGGCGGCGGCATCCGGAAGATGCGCGTTGAGTTCGAGCTGCCCGGCCGGCACGCCGGTCTGGACCGTGACATGCATTTCTCCGCCCGGGAATTTCAGAACCTTCAGGCCGACCGGATTACGCGCCTTCAGCGACGACTCGGCGTCGTGCTGCATCGTGGTCACCGCGGTGATGTTCAACATCGCTGCCTCTTACATAGTTGGAAAGTGCGACTAACTTGCTGCGAAGTATAGACCGACATAGTCGCTTTCTGCAACTATGTTTGCTAAACTTTTTTCAGGTTGGACAGGGCAAGGGGTAGGGCATGAAAAAGGGCTACGAAAAACCGGACGTGAGCGTCGATGTGGTGCTGCTGACGTTGTCGGAAGAGGGATTGCTGGTGGCGCTGCACGAGCGCCGCCAGCAACCGTGCCGCGGGGCGTTGGCGCTGCCGGGCGGCTATATCCACACGAACGAGGACGGTTCGCTCGAAGACGCGGTGTATCGCATGCTGCGCGAGAAAACGCAGCTTGAACCGCGCTACATCGAGCAGCTTCAGACGTTCGCCGGCCCGGGACGGGACCCGCGCGGGTGGTCGGTCGCGATCAGCTACGTCGCGCTCGTGCCGCTGGAGAGTCTGACGGGGGCTGAATCGGGCGTGTTCGGGCTCTATCCGGTGGACCGGCTTCCCGCGCTGGCCTTCGACCATGCGGAGCAGATCCGCGCCGCCGTGCTGCGCGTGCGCAACAAGTCGAGCTATTCGACGCTGCCATGCTGGCTGTTGCCGGAGAAATTCACGCTGACCCAGCTGCAGCATACCTACGAAGCGGTGTTCGGCGAGACGGTAACGCGGGCGACATTCCGTTCGCGACTCGGGATCAAGGTCGGCGACGTGCAGCCCGGCGAAGCGGTCGACGACGCGGGCGTGCTGATCGCGACCGACGATTACCAGCTCGGCAACCAGCGGCCGGCGCGGCTGTTTCGGGTCGACCAGCTGGGTCTGTTCAAACGCGCGGGGTGGTAGGCCGCGTCCGCTGCGCGCAGTGCAACTGCCGCGTCGAGGCGGGAGCGGAACCGTTCCCGCCTCGGCGATTATTTCCAGCGCTGCCATTCGGCCGGGTAACGCGAGGTCATCGGGCGGACGTTCCGGGACGCCGGGTAAAGTGCCTTGCCCAACCTGTCACGCATAGGCATAGCGCACGAGATGAAAGAACACCGGCGCGGCGAAGCAGATCGAATCGACGCGATCGAGCATACCGCCGTGGCCGGCGATCATCGAGCCCCAGTCCTTCGTGCCGAGCGAGCGCTTGACGGCCGACAGCACGAGCCCGCCGACGAAGCCCGAGATCACGATCGCAAGCGAGATGCCGAACGCCGCGCCGAAGCTGAACGGCGTCACGCGATACAGCGCCGCGCCGCACAGCGTCGCGAGCAGGCCGCCGCCGATGAAGCCTTCGACCGTCTTCGAGGGCGACAACTGCGGTGCGATCTTGCGCCGTCCGAACAGCTTGCCGACCACGTATTGCAGCACGTCGCTGATCTGCACGACGAGCAGGAAGTAGAACAGCAGCAGCGCGTTCTCTCCCGCGTAATGCGGAATGTCGAGGATCAGCACGGCGGGCGCGTGGCTCAGGCCGTACACGCAAACCATCAGCGCCCAGTTGATCTTCGCGTTGCGGCTCAGGAATTCGCTCGTGTCCTGCGTGAGCGCCGAGACGAGCGACATCGCGAAGAACAGATGCACCGGCACGAAAATCGAATACATCCCATACCAGTTGATCGCGAGCAGCAGATACTGCACCGGGATCGCGACGAAGAACGCGATGCACAGCGTCGTGTGGTCGCTCGCGGTCGTCGGCGTAAGCGTGATGAATTCGCGCAGCGTCAGGTATGACAGCAGCGCGAACACGAAGTAGGTGACGTTGTTGCCGAGGCCGATCGCGACCACCATCACCGCGATCATCGCCCACCATGCGCGGATGCGCTGATTGAGGTTGACGATGGTTTCGCTCGTGCCGCCGGCGCGCGCGCCGAGTATCGCGCCGATCAAGGTCGCGATGGCGAGCAGCCCTGTCACGCCCGCGACCAGTTCCCAGAAAAGTGTTCGCATGCTCAAAGTCCGGATGAAGAGGAGAAGGGCGCTCAGCCGGCCGGCCGATGCGGCGCGAGCGCGACGATCGCATCGCGCATGCGGGCGAGGAAGGAGGCCTTGTCTTCCTCAGCGGCTAGCGCCTCGCGGGCGCCGAAATGCACCTTGCAGATCAGCGGTACAGGCCAGATCGCGCCTTTCGGCATGATGCGCTGCAGGTTCTCGAGATAGACGGGCGCAAGTGCCACATGCGGGAATTGCCTCGCGAGATGGAACAGTCCGCTCCTGAACGGCTGCGGCAGTGCGTCGGCACTGCGGGTGCCCTCGGGGAAGATGATGATCGAGTGCCCCTGTGCGAGCGCGTCGCGTACAGGATCGAGCGGGTCGCCGCCCGATTCGCGGTGACGGTCGATCAGCACGACGTTCAGCAGCTTCTGCGCGATGTGGCGCTTGAGCGTACCGCTGTCCCAGTAGTCGCGCGCGGCGACCGGCCGCACGACGGCGCGCACCTCGCGCGGCAGCGCGGCGAGGATCGCAAGCGTATCGATGTGGCTCGTATGGTTCGAGAAATAGATTGTCTGGGTTGGCGACGGCGGTGCCTGATACCAGACCGGATAGGCACCTGCGACGAGTCGCACGAGGGTCAGCAGGAAATCGCGCTGCCACACGTTCAGGATGTTCATAGGCGGCGCATCCCCTGTTCATGTGCGTGGCCGAAGCCGCGGTCTCCACGCGGCCGGCGGCATCCCGGCATGCCGATGCGGCGCAATAGGGGAAATGGCGGGGGTTTAATTTTCTTCAAATGAGTGGCGGCCTGTCGCGGCTCTGCGAAAATGATTCGAATCGACTCGCGCATAGGGCGGATTGGCGAATGCACGGGTCGATGGCATGATAAGGGCTCATTGCATCAGCGCATGAATGCTTGTTTGCAGTTCGAATGAATCACGCGGTCGGGCCAGCGGATTATCGGGTGTTTCCGCGAAAAGCGCCAGATTCCGATTATGTCGTGCCAATTAAAGCCGCGAATTAAAACCAATGAGCCTTTACGCACTCAAGCCCAAATTCCAGAACTGTCTGCGTCCGTTCGCGGACTCGCTCGCCGAACGGGGCGTCACCGCCAATCAGGTCACGCTGTTCGCGGCCGGCGGCTCGATTGTAGTCGGGGCGATTGCCGGGCTCGGCGTCTTCGCCCGCGCGCTGTTCCTGCTGATTCCGCTATGGCTGTTCGCGCGCATGGCGCTCAATGCGATTGACGGGATGCTCGCTCGCGAGCACGGGCAGAAGAGCACGCTCGGTGCGTACCTTAACGAACTCGGCGATATCGTGTCCGACGTCGCGCTCGTGCTGCCTTTTCTCGCGATCCCGGCATTCACGCCCGCGGACGTCTGGTTATTCGCGCTGACGGCGGTCATCGTCGAAAGCGCGGGGCTTGCCGGTCCGCTCGTTGGCGCGAGCCGCCGCTATGACGGTCCGTTCGGCAAGAGCGACCGCGCGCTCGCGCTCGGCGCGTTCGCATTGTGGTTCGGTGTCGGTTTGCCGATCGGTGTCGTCGGTGCGTGGCTGTGGCGTCTGCTGATCGTGCTGTCGATCGTAACGGCGGTGCGGCGCGTACGGGCGGGGGTTGTCGAAGTGGGCGGCTGACGGGGCGGCCGACTGAGTGGCTGACCGAGTGGCTGACGTCGCGGACACCGGAACGGGGGCGCGACATGATTCGAATAACGAAACGAGAGAGCGGATGAGCGCACGTACTGCCCGCGAGGCCAACTTCACCACTCATGACGGCACGACGCTGTTCTATCGTCACTGGTCCGCAACGGGCCCGCGCTGTCGCGGCGCGATCGTCCTGCTGCACCGCGGCCACGAACATTCGGCGCGCGTTGCGCATCTCGTCGACGAACTCGATCTGGCGGATTTCGCCTTTTTTGCCTGGGATGCACGCGGTCACGGCCGCTCGCCCGGCGCGCGCGGCTACAGCCCGAGCGCGGCCGCGTCGGTGCGCGACCTGCAAGCGTTTGTCGAGCATATCCGCGACACGTACGGCATTGCCGTCGAGGACATGGCCGTGATCGGCCAGAGCGTCGGCGCGGTGCTCGCGGCCACATGGGTGCACGACTATGCACCGCCGATCCGCTGCCTCGCTGTCGCGTCGCCGGCGTTTCGCATCAAGCTTTACGTGCCGTTCGCACGGCCGGGTCTGCGGCTGATGTACAAGCTGCGCGGACTGTTCTACGTGAACAGCTACGTGAAGCCGAAATTCCTCACGCACGACCCTGAGCGGATCGCGAGCTATACGGCCGATCCGCTGATTACGCGGCCGATCGCGGTCAACATGCTGCTCGATCTGCACGACACCGCGAAGCGGATCGTCGCCGATGCAGCGGCGATCACCGTGCCGACGCAACTGCTGATTTCCGGCGCCGACTGGGTCGTGCATCGCGATCCGCAGGACCGTTTCTTCGAGCGGCTCGGCTCGGCGTGCAAAGAACGCATCGTGCTGCCGGGCTTCTATCACGACACGCTCGGCGAGCGCGATCGCGCGCAGGCGCTCGCGCCGCTACGCACGTTCGTGTTGCGCGAGTTCGATGCGCCGGGCCCGCGCGTGTCGCTCGCCGACGCCGACCGGCGCGGCGCATTCCACGACGAATACGTGGCGCTCGGCCAGCCGCTCGCGAATCCGCTTTCCCGCGCGTACTGGGCCATCACGCGCATGGGGCTGAAGGTCGGCGGCGCGCTGTCGGACGGCATCGCGCTCGGTCTGCGGCTCGGTTTCGATTCGGGCTCGACGCTCGACTACGTGTATCGCAACCGCGCGCAAGGGCGGCTCGGCGTCGGCGCGCTGATCGACCGCACGTACCTCGATTCGCCGGGCTGGGCCGGTATCCGGCAGCGCAAGGTGCATCTGCAGGAACTGATCGGCGCGGCGATCGGCCGCCTACGCGGCAATGGCACGCCGGTACGGATCGTCGACATCGCGGCCGGACACGGGCGTTATGTGCTCGATGCGATCGCTATGGCCGCCGAACGTGACGGCGCGCTGCCCGACGGCATTCTGCTGCGCGACTACAGTCCGCCGAATGTCGAGGCCGGCCGCGCGCTGATCGCGCAGCGCGGCCTCGCGCCGATCGCGCGTTTCGAACCGGGCGACGCATTCGACGAGGCATCGCTCGCGGCGCTCGAGCCGCGCCCGACGCTAGCGATCGTGTCGGGCCTCTACGAGCTGTTCGGCGCGAACGAGATGATCGAGCGCTCGCTGCGCGGGCTGGCGCGGGCCGTGCCGCCAGGCGGCTATCTCGTCTATACGGGGCAGCCGTGGCATCCGCAGCTCGAATTCATCGCGCGCGTATTGAACAATCACCGTGGCGAGGCGACGTGGGTCATGCGCCGCCGCTCGCAGGCCGAGATGGACGAACTGGTCGCGCGTGCGGGCTTCCGCAAGCTCGACCAGCGAATCGACGCGATGGGCATTTTCACGGTGAGCCTCGCGCAGCGGGTCGATGCGCCATGAGTGCATCATGAGCGAACTCGGCGGCGACGCAAGCGGTCTCGTCGCGCAGGCCAGCCGCCCGCGCGACGCGTCATTCGCGTTGCGCCTCGGCTGGCTGGCGGCGATGGGCGCGGTGTTCTTTTCCACGTACGGTTTCGCGAACTGGCTGGCCGCGCGCCGCGCGTCGGTGCCGACCTTCGCGTTCGGCTGGGAACACGCGATTCCATTCGTACCCTGGACGATCGTGCCGTACTGGTCGATCGACCTGCTGTATGCGCTGTCGTTCTTCTTCTGGACACGCCGCGACGATCTGTTCGATCACGTCAAGCGGCTGCTGACCGTGCAACTGATCTCCGTCGCGTGCTTTATCGCGTGGCCGTTGCGCTTCGGTTTCGAGCGGCCCGACGCGGGCGGCCTGGCTGGCGCGCTGTTCACGCTGCTGATGGGCTTCGACAAGCCGTACAACCAGGCGCCGTCGTTGCATATCGGTCTGCTTGTCGTGCTGTGGGCCGTCTACGCCAGGCATCTGCGCGGCAGGCTTGCGCGTTGCGCGCTACATCTGTGGTTCCTGGCGATCGGCGTGTCGGTGCTGACGACCTATCAGCATCACGCGATCGACGTGCCGACCGGTGCGGCCGTCGGCTGCCTCGCGCTGTTCCTGTTTCCTCTGCGCGATGCCGCAGGCCGGCTGCCCGAGGCCGAGGTCCGGAGGCACAGGGCGAGCCGCAAGCTCGCGCGCTGCTACGCGCTTGCGGCAATCCTCGTCGCTGTGATTGCGATGGTCTGTGTGCCGCGTGCGCCGGGCTGGGCCTTGGTCGCGGGGTGGGTTGCGCTGGCGCTCGCCTGTGTCGCCTGGATTTATTGGCGCGGCGCGCCGGGTGCGTTCCAGAAGGACGCGCGGGGGCGTTTCCCGGTTTTTATCCGCTGGCTGCTGGCGCCGACGATTGCCGGCGCGTTTGTCAATTCGCGGCTGTGGACGTTCCGGCAACCGGCCCCGGTGCGGATTGACGAGCGCGTGTCGATCGGCCGAACGCCGACGACGCGCGAGGCGCGGCGGCGCGGCTTGACAGGACTCGTCGATTTGACGGCCGAGATGCCGGGCTGGGTCGCGGCCGACGCATCGCTCGCGTATGCGGCCGCGCCGCAACTCGATCTCGTCGCCCCGACCGCGCGGCAATTGCAGCAGGCAGTCGCGGCGCTCGAAAGGCTGCATGGCGAAGGCCGCGACGTGCTTGTCTGCTGCGCGCTCGGCTATGGCCGCAGTGTGCTGTGCGCGGCTGCATGGCTCGCGCTGCGGCGCGGTTTGCACGATGCTCGCGACGCGCTGGTGGCGGTGCGCGCCGTTCATTCGCATGCCGTATGGTCGGACGACGGGGTGGCCGTGCTGCAGGACTGGATCGATCTCCGGCGCGCGATGGGGGCGGCGTGATGCGCGACCTGTCCTCGGCGTTCCGGATTGCCGCCGCGCGTGGCGCGCTCGATGCGGGCGTGTGGGCGGTCGCGGCGGCGCTGTGCGCGGCGGGTGC
>NZ_JAAGPS010000157.1:0-16508 GCF_017105025.1 Paraburkholderia sp. Ac-20336
CTCGCGGCCGACCTGGCCACGGACGCGCAGGCGGCCGGCCATCCCGCGCTCGCCGTTGGCGGTACGCCGGTGCCGCGCGCGCCGAAGATCGAGCCGCGCGCCCACGGCGAACAGCCCGACGATCTCGAAAGCTTGGCGGGTGTCGGCCCGCGCATGGCGGAGAAGCTGCATCAACTGGGTATCGAGTGTTACGCGCAACTCGCGGCGCTGGAGCCGGAAGAGGCGGCATGGCTGGACCTCAAGCTCAATGCGCGCGGCCGCGTGATGCGCGAGGGCTGGATCGAGCAGGCGCGGGCGCGCCTGAACGGCCACGCGACGGACTAACCTGGATCACCTGAAACGACGAGGACGAGCGCCATGGAAGAAAGCCACAGCAACAGGACCTGGGACGAACTGCATGCCGGCGACGAAGCCGTCGTCGAGCGCGTCGTCGCGGAGCGCGACATCGTGCTGTTCTCGCATGCGTCGGGCAATCTGAATCCGATGCATATGCCCGGCATCGACGTCGATGGCGACGGCAAGAGCGACACGGTCGCGCCGTCGATGTGGATCGGCTCGCTGGTCTCGGCCGTGCTCGGCAATCTGCTGCCGGGCGCGGGCACGCTGCTGCTCGCGCAACAGTTCGAATTCGGCGAGCGCGCGCGCGTCGGCGATACGTTGCGGGTGACGGTGCGCGTGCTCGAGAAGCATGAGCGTCCGCGCGCGATGCTCGAATTCCGCGTCGAGGTGGTCGACGGCGAGATGGTCGCGCAAGGCCGCGCGGAAGTGCTCGCGCCGCTGCATCGCGTCGTGACCAACGAAGCGGACCGCCCCGCGCTGCTGATGGACCAGCACGATCACTTCACGCGGCTCATCGAGATCGCGGCGAGTCTGCCGCCGCTGCCGACCGCCGTCGTGTGGCCCGACGATCCGAACTCGCTGCGCGGCACGCTGCTGTCGATGCGCCGCGGCCTCATCACGCCGGTGCTGATCGGCGCGCGGGCGCGTCTGGAAGAAGCGGCGGCGGAGTGCGGCGAAGCGCTCGGCGAGGTGCCCGTCATCGACGCGGCCGATCACGAGGCGGCTGCCGCGAAGGCCGTGCAGCTCGTCCACGCGGGCGAGGTGCGCGCGATCATGAAAGGCAACGTGCATTCCGACGAACTGCTCGCGCACGTCGTGAAGAAGGACGGCGGCCTGCGCTCGGGACGGCGTATCTCGCATGTGTTCGTGCTCGACGTGCCGACGCTCGATCATCCGCTCTTCGTCAGCGACGCGGCCATCAACATCGCGCCCGATCTGCCGACCAAGGCCGACATCGTGCAGAGCTCGATCGATCTCGCGCGCGCGTGCGGCGTGCCGCTGCCGCGCGTGGCGGTGCTTTCGGCCGTGGAGACGGTCAACGTAAGCATCCCTTCGTCGCTCGACGCGGCGATACTCGCGAAGATGTCGGATCGCGGCCAGATCACGGGCGGGCTCGTCGACGGCCCGCTCGCGATGGACAACGCCATCGACGCCGCCGCGGCGCGCACGAAGAAGATCGTGTCGCCGGTGGCGGGCGCGGCGCAGGTGCTGATCGTGCCGAATCTGGAAGCGGGCAACATGCTGGCCAAGCAGCTGACGTTCGTCTCGCGCGCCCAGCCGGCCGGGCTCGTGGTCGGCGCGCGCGTGCCGGTCATGCTGACGAGCCGCGCCGACAACGACCAGGCGCGCCTCGCGTCGTGCGCGGTGGCGATTCTTTACGACCACTGGCGGCGCGAAGGCACGAGCGCGGTGACGTCCGCGGACGCAATGGCCGCGGACGTGACGGCGGACAACGCCAGGGAGAATCTGTCATGAGCGCCGCGTTGCTGCAGGACACCGCCGGTGCCGCGCTGCTCACGCTCAACGCGGGTTCCTCGTCGATCAAGTTCGCGCTCTACGACGTGGACGGACTGCGACGGCGCGCGACCGGGCTCGTCGAGGCGATCGGCGGCGCGTCGCGTTTCAAGGCGAAGGACGACGGGCAGCATCAGTGGGACGCCTCGATCGACGCGCCGAACCATGTCGATGCCTTGCAGGCCATCATCGAATGGATCGCCCGCGAGATGGCCGGCGCGGTCATCAGCGCGATCGGGCATCGCGTCGTGCATGGCGGCATGCTGTTCGATCGGCCCGTGCTCATCACGAACGAGGTGATCGCGCAGTTGCGCTTGCTCGTGCCGCTCGCGCCGCTGCATCAGCCGCACAACCTCGCCGGCATCGATGCCGCGCGCGAGGCGTTCGGCGAGGTGCCGCAGGTCGCGTGCTTCGATACGGCGTTTCATCGCGCGCATCCGTTTCTGAACGACTGCTTCGCGCTGCCGCGCGAGCTGTTCTATCAGGGCGTGCGCCGTTATGGCTTTCACGGGCTCTCGTACGAGTACATCGCGGATTATCTGCGCGTGCATTACCCGCATCATGCACGGGGCCGCGTGCTGGTCGCGCATCTGGGCAACGGCGCGTCGATGTGCGCGATGCGCGACGGCCGCTCGATCGCCTCGACGATGGGCTTCTCCGCGCTCGATGGCCTGCCGATGGGCACGCGCTGCGGCCAGGTCGATCCCGGCGTGCTGCTGTACCTGATGCAGCAGGGCATGGATGCACAGGAAATCTCGACGATGCTTTACGAGTGCTCGGGGCTGCTCGGGCTGTCGGGCGGCGTGTCGAACGATATGCGCGTATTGCTGGCGTCCGGGAGTCCCGAGGCGAACGAGGCGATCGCCTATTTCGTGTCGCGCATCCGGCGCGAAGTCGGCGGGCTCGCGGCGGCGCTCGAAGGGCTCGATGCGATCGTGTTTACGGGCGGTATCGGCGAGAACGCGGCGCCAATTCGCGAGCGGGTGCTGGCCGGCATGGCGTGGATCGGCGTCGAGATCGACGAGACGCGCAACCGTGCCAACGAACGGGTGATTTCGTCTCATCTGTCGCGGGTGCTCGCGCTGCGCGTGCCGACCGACGAGGAAGGCATGATCGCGCGGCATACGCTGAATACGGCGCGGATTGCGCCGGAGATCGCGGCGGTTTCGGACGCGGCGGGGTGAGGCGGGGGAGCCGGCGAGGGATGCGGCGGTAAGCGGGTGTAGGGGCCGGCGGGGTGTGTGAGACTTGATCTCCCTTCGGCTCCTGCCTGAAGCGCCGGGATCGCCCGAAGCCCTTGAAGCGCGCCGCCGTCGCGCCGGTCCGCTCCGCCGTCAGAGATCGGCGCTCGACAGCGTGATCCGTTCTCCGGTAATGGGCAGTACTTTCTGCTCGACGGCTTGCAAAAGCCGGCGCTTGCCGAGTTCGAACGCGAGCATCAATTGCTTCGGCGTCTCGTTCGCCGCGCCGAGTTTTTCGCGGACCGTTTCGGCAGGGAGAGCGAAGGCACAGTATCCCCAACCGAAGGCGTAGGCCGAAAACCAGAGTGTCGCGTCGCCGGAAAGTTGGGGGGCCGTCAGGTTCATCAGGGGTGGGTTCATGGCTGTCGCTCGCCTGGCCGATGGGAATAGTGCGTGATTCTCGCATAGCCGATTGACGTGGACCGTTTTCATGGAACGGCCCACCGGCTCATCTCCAGTTATCCTGACTGTTGGGCTGGCTTCGAAGCGTGGCCCGCGATCGCCCTGGCTTGGGCGATCGCGGCCCGAAGTGACGCCGACGCTGACGTCGAAGCGAATGTCAAAGCGGATATCGAAGCGTCCGCGACCGGCTGCCGCAGCACCGGTCTTGCCGCCGACGCCTCGCGCCAACTCCGCTCAGGCCGCGTCCTTTCTTTCCGTATGCAGCACCAGTTCAGGCACGCTTCGTTCGGACTCCGGAACCGAACCGGATGGCCGATGCACATCGTGCGTCACGAAGCCCTGTTCGCGGCTCGGCACATCGAACCACTCCCGATGGGCAAACGAAGCGCGAATGTCGTCGAGACCGCTCTCCCAGTGCTCCTGCATCGTGTCCATGCTGAACTCGTAATCCTTGTAGTGACCCTCGTACGGCTTGTTCTTGTAGATGAGGTGCACCACGTTGATCGCGCTGCCGTCGGCGGCCTGTTCGGCGAGGCGGAACAGCGGGTCCGTCTTGCGTATCTCGGCCGGGACATGCGCAAGGAGTTCCTTGATGAAGCGCGCATGCTTCTGGCGCTCCGCGAGCATGCTGGTGATCGCGCGCGTGCGGCTCGAATACTGGATGTCCTTGGCGCGCTCCGACACGTCGAGGAAGTCGCCGGGCGTATTGCCGCTCGCGCTCCACAGGTCCACCTGAAAGACCAGCGTGTCCTTGTGCTCGGCATCGCGCAGCACTTCGGTCAACGGCGTGTTGGAGACGAGGCCGCCGTCCCAGTAGTACTCGCCGTCGATCTCGACGGCCGGAAATCCCGGCGGCAACGCGCCCGACGCCATGAAATGCTCCGGGGTCAGACGCATTTTCGTGTTGTCGAAGTAGACGAGGTTGCCGGTCCGCACGTTCACCGCACCCACCGAGACGCGAATCTCGCCGTCGTTGATCCGGTCGAAATCGGCGAACTGCAACAGCGTTTTCTTCAATTCGGCGGTGTGGTAGTAGCTGACCCCGCTCGGGCTTTTCTTTTCGAATCCCGCGACGGGCAAGGGGAAGCGCGGCGCGAAAAAGCCGGGCTGGCCCTCGGTCAGCGCCCGGCCCGCGGCCCAGATGCTGGCCCATTTGCGCGACAGGTCCTGTAACCCGATGCGGGGTAGCGCCCAACTGCCGAGGCCGCCGAGCCAGTCCGCCGGATGGCAGATCGAATTCCAGAAGCCGCGCAACGCTTCGACGCGGTGTTCCGGCGCGTTGCCGGCGATGATCGCCGTGTTGAGCGCGCCGATCGACACGCCGGCGATCCAGTCGGGATGGACGCCCGCCTGCATCAGGCCTTCGTAGACGCCGGCCTGGTAGGAGCCGAGCGCGCCGCCGCCTTGCAGCACCAGGGCGATTTCGTCGTAGCGCGGCAGCGGGAACACCTCCGGCTGCACGCCGATTTTTCTTGTACCGGTCATACGTACCCCTTATCGCATCGACCAGCCGTGGCTGACGATCACCGACTGACCGGTGAGCGCCGACGACTCGAAGCTCGCGAGGAACGCTACCGTATTGGCGACGTCCTCGACCGTGGTGAATTCACCGTCGACGGTTTCCCTGAGCATGACGTTCTTCACGACGTCGGCTTCGGAGATGCCGAGCTCTCTCGCCTGCTCGGGAATCTGCTTGTCGACGAGCGGCGTGCGCACGAAGCCGGGGCACACGACATTCGCCCGTACGCCGCGCGGGCCGCCTTCTTTCGCCACGACGCGGGCGAGCCCGAGCAAGCCGTGCTTGGCCGTCACATAGGCCGACTTCAGCTTCGACGCTTCATGCGAGTGCACCGAGCCCATATACACGATCGAACCGCCGTTGCCGCTCGCGTACATGTGCCGGATCGCGGCCTTCGTGGTGAGAAAGGCGCCGTCGAGGTGGATCGCCAGCATCTTCTTCCAGTCGGCGAACGCATAGTCTTCGATGGGCGCGACGATCTGGATGCCGGCATTGGACACCAGCACGTCGAGACTGCCCAGTTCCTGCACCGCACGCTCCACCCCGTCATTGACCGCTGCTTCGCTGGTGACGTCCATCGCCACGGCCAGCGCCTTGCCGCCCGTGGCGACGATGCTGGCAGCCACCTTCTGGGCGTTGTCGAGATTGAGGTCGGCGATCACGACCGCCGCGCCGAGACTCGCGAGCCTGTAGGCGCATTGTTCGCCGATACCGCTTGCCGCGCCGGTCACGAGCGCGACTTTATTGTTCAATGACATATCGTTTTCCTTCTTGTTGATCTTCTTGATCTTGTTGATTCACGAAGCGTTACAGATTGGCCGCGAGCTTCACGTTCTCCACGGGAACCAGATAATCGAGCGCGACCTCGCCGATATCGAGCGTGAGATTGGCGATGACATGCCGCGCGCCGACCACGCGCTTCACCGGCAGATCGGCCACGGGCGCCAACGCATGCGGATGCAGTTCGAGCGCGGCCGGACCCGACCACGCGCCGAGCACGCTCACGTCGCGCAGGAAGAAGCGCACGAGCTCGCACACGCGCGGCGAACCGTCGACGTGCGGAATCACTTTCAGCAGATAGTTCGGCGTGTCCGCGAGCTTTTTGCGTTCGACCTCGACGTCGAGCGGCACGTGCTTGAAGCCCATCGTACCGGTAGCGACGCGCTGGGTGCCGTAGTCGAGCGTGCCGAGCAGCGTGTCGTTGCCGTCGACGCCGAGCGTCGGCCTCGCCAGCTTCTTCGGAAAGCCCCAGATTTCGCGGCCACCGGCAATCGGGCCTTCGTCGTCGAGGTACATCGAATGGGTGTAGTTGCCGATATGCCCGTGCTGGTCGCGCACCGAGATGACCTGGCCGCTTTCGGTGTAGTCGCCGAAGCCCGACGAATCCGGCATGCGGATGAATTCGTAATGCACAAGATTGTTCTCGGGATGCAGCGGCTCCGGAACCACGGCGCGCAGCGCGTCGGGGTCCGTCTCATAGGAAATGATGAAGTATTCGCGATTGATGAAGCGATACGGCGGCCGCGGATAAGCGGGGTTATGAACGGGCATCGCAAAGGCGTTTTTGTGGATCGAGGCGAGGTCCATGGGAATCCTTATGAATGGCGGATGATGGATGAGGGGCAGGAGGCGAGCGGCAGCCTCGTGAAAGGCCGCGCTGCAAGAGAGCCTGACAGATCGTGCAGAACCGGCGCATACCGCGCCATCAACGGGCGCGGTATGGCGACTACCGTTCAGTACATGTTCGGCACGTACATCTCGGGGGGAACCGGGTGGCGAATGTAGTCCTCGTGATGGACGCGCGCGGGCAGATCGATGGCCGCGTGCTCGGTCTCGAGATACGGCACCTGGTTCAGCAGATGGTGCATGCAGTTCAGGCGCGCGCTCTTCTTGTCGTTGGCGTCGACTACCCACCACGGCGACTCGGGGATATGCGAGCGTTCGAGCATGACTTCCTTCGCGTGCGTATATGCTTCCCAGCGACGGCGGCTTTCGAGGTCCATCGGGCTGAGCTTCCATTGCTTGAGCGGATCGGTAATGCGCGCCTGGAAGCGCATTTCCTGTTCGTCGTCCGTGACCGAGAACCAGTACTTGAGGATCTGGATGCCGCTGCGCTGGAGCATCCGTTCGAACTCGGGCACCGAGCGGAAAAACTCCTCGTATTCCTCGTCCGTGCAGAAACCCATCACGCGTTCGACGCCGGCGCGGTTATACCAGCTGCGATCGAACAGCACGATTTCGCCGGCGGCCGGCAGATGCGCGACGTAGCGCTGGAAATACCACTGGGTACGCTCGCGGCTCGTCGGCGCGGGCAGGGCGGCGATGCGGCACACGCGCGGATTGAGGCGCTGCGTGATGCGCTTGATCGCGCCGCCTTTGCCGGCCGCGTCCCGTCCCTCGAAGACCACGACGAGGCGGTGCCCCGTCTTGACGACCCAGTCCTGGAGCTTGACCAGTTCGCCCTGCAGGCGGAACAGTTCGCGGAAATAATGCCGCCGGCTCGTGCGCGCTGCGTCGTCGGACGTGCCGGGTACGCCGAAGCGCTGGTCGTCGAGTTCCATCTCCAGCTCTTCATCCCAGCTGTCGATCAGGTCGGCCTGAAGGCGCTGATGCAGTGTTGCGTCGGCGTTCGTGGGGTTCGTGTCATGCTCGCTCATCGATAGGGCTCCTGTCGGTCGATGCAATCTGTTCGCGGAAATGAAGCGTTCTGTTCCGCGGTTCGTCGGGTGTCGAATACGTGGGGGCTATCTGCTACGGTTCGGTCGATCTCGCGCAGCCTAGTGATCGGACTTCGTGACGGGCGACAATTTCGCGTGCAGCTCGACCGTGAGCGCCTCGATGCGTTCGCTCAACTGCTTGGTCAGCGTGGTGAGTGCCGTGTTCTGCTCCAGCAGCGCGACCAGTTGCGCGGTCTGCTGCGCCATCGCTTCCTGGCGCTGCGAACTCGCTTGCGCCAACGCTTCGCGGTGCAATGCATCGGCATCGGCATGCATCTTGTCGCGATCGGCCTGGCGCGTCTGCGCGAGCAGAATCAGCGGCGCCGCGTAGGCTGCCTGAAGACTGAAGGCCAGATTCAGCAGAATGAACGGATACGCGTCGAACTTGGTCCACCCGGCGAGGTTCACGATCATCCAGACCAGCACGACTACCGTCTGCCCTATGAGGAAGGTCGGCGTGCCGAAGAATCGCGCGAACTGTTCGGCCTTGAGCGCGAACCAGTCGTCGCCGAACACCGAGGTCAGGTGAACGTGCGGCAGATGGAAGCGGTAGTGATGGCGCCCGGATTGCTGTTCGTTGCTGCTGTTGGCGAGGTCGTTCATCGTATCGGACAGAAAACAGAAAAGGTCCCGCATGAAGGGATGCCTGCCCGCGCGAGCGCGGGCAGGCATGAGGCGCCGTGTCGTGCAAAGGGGCTTCGAGTGGCGAGGCAGGCGCGATGCGGTGGCGGTATGGCGCTTACCTGATCGACTCGATCTGCGTGATGCTGAGCTCCCACGTATGCGGCGGCAGCGGAATGAAATGCACGGCTTCGAGATACGCCGCGTTTTCATCCGACGGTACGATCGACCATTCGAGCAGCTTGCGAATCTCGGCGGCCAGCTCGGGGCTCGGCTGCTTCGTCGACACGACCGCGTATTCGTAGTTCACGAGCGGATAGGTGCCGGCGGCCGGCGAGAACACGAGGCTCAGGCGCTCGTCGGGCGGCGTGCGCACGCCGAGCGAGGCCGCGCCGGCGGTGATCGTCGCCTTCGTCGGCAGCACGAATTCGCCCGCGCCGTTCTTCAGCGCGGCGGTGCCGAGCCCGGCTGCGGCGATGTCCTTCGCGTAGCTCACGCCGATATAGCCGACCGAATACGGCGCCGTCTTCAGGGCGTTGACCATGCCGGCGTTGCCGGTTGCGGCAACCGCGCCCGATACCGTCGGCCAGTCGACCGTGGTGCCGTAGCCGAGCGAGTTTTCCCACGAGGGCGTCGAGAACGTCAGGAACTGCGTGAAGACGAACGTATCGCCCGAGCCGTCGCCGCGGCGCACCGGCACGATCTCATGATGCGGCAGATGCACGCCCGGATTCAGCGCGGCGATCGCCGGTGCGTCCCACTGATGGATCGCGCCGGTGTAGATGCCGGCGAGCGTTGGGCCGTCGAGCTTCAGATGCGTGTCGTTGAGGCCCGGCAGGTTGTAGTTGACCGTCTGCGCGGCGATCGCGAGCGGCACGTTGATGATCTGCGGATGCTTCATCGCGTCGGCGTCGGACATGTAGGCGTCCGAGGCGCCGATGTTGACCTTGCCGGCGATCGCCTGCTCGATCCCGGCCGCGGAGCCGGTCGCGCCGACGCTGATGTGCACGCCCGGATGCGTTTTCGCGTAGGCCTCGCTCCAGGTCGAAAAGAGCGGTGCGAGCAGCGTCGAGCCGGTCTCGGTCAGCGTCACCTGCTGCGCGTGCGCGGCGGGCATCGCGGCGGCGAGCGCCATGGCGAGGCAGGCCGTCATGCGCGCGACGGTTTGGTTGCGTTGTGCTGCGCTCATCGTGTCCTCTGTCGTGTATCGAAGCGCGCTGGCCGCGTCGGGCCAGCGCGGGTGTTCGTGATGGTATGAGGCTGCTTGTCGACCGCTTTACTGGCCGACGGGTTGGCCCATTTACTGGCCGATGCGGTCGAGGTTCACGCCGGTCGTCTCGATCCGGAAGATCCACGTGACGACCGCGCCGAACAGCGAGGTCACGACGAGGCAGTACAGCAGCGTGCTGGTGCCGATCGTGGCGAGCAGGATCGGGAACAGGAACGCGGTCATGATCGCGCCGACCTTGCCGACCGCCGCCGCGAAGCCCGCGCCCGCGCCGCGAATCCGGGTCGGGAAGACTTCGCCCGCGAGCAGATAGGTCTGCGCGTTCGGGCCGATGTTGGTCATGAAGTTGAACAGCATGAAGCCCGCGAAGATCAGCGTCGTCTTGCTGTTGCCATCGAAGCTGCCGGACAGCGCGGCGACGAACAGGCCCGCCGCGCAGCCGATGAAGCCGAAGACCTGCAGCTTCACGCGGCCGACCTTGTCGGCGAGCATCACGGCGAACAGAATCCCGACGATCAGCAGCGTGGTGGTCAGCGCCGCGCCCTTCGCGGCGAGGATGTCGTTCATGATCAGATCGCTGATGCTGCGCACGTGGTCGGGCTTGCTGCCGAGCGCGATCGCGAGGATCGTCGGCGTGAAGATGCCGATCCCGTAGGTGCCGAGATCCTGCAGGAACCACGGCGCCGACGAGAAGATCGTCGCGCGCAGGTTCTGCTTCGAGAACAGCGTGAGGAACGACTTCGAATCGCCGTGGCTTTCGGCGCTTTCCGCTTCGCGCGGCAGCTCGATGTGCGTGGGGTATTGCGGCTGGCGATCGAGCAGCCGGCGCGCGGCCTGCTCGGCTTCCTCGACGTCGCCGCGCACGTGCAGCCAGCTCGGGCTCTCGGTGATGAAGAAGCGGCCGAGCGTGACGATCACCGCCGGAATGATGGCGGTCGCGTACATCCAGCGCCATGCCTCGATCGTCGGCAGGATCGACAGCACGAGATAGCCGACCGCGGTGCCGCCGAGCGCGCCGAGCGCCTGGAAGCCGAACGCGCCGAGCACGAGTTTGCCGCGGCTCGCGCTCGGAATGCTCTCGGAGATGATCATGTGCGCGGTCGGGTAGTCGCAGCCGAGTGCGACGCCGAGCCCGAACAGACAGACCACGAGCGAGATGAAATTGGCGCAGACGGTCAGCAGCACGAGGAATACGCAAAACAGGATCATCTCGATGATGAACATGCGTTTGCGGCCGAAGTAATCGGACATGCCGCCGAGCGCCAGCGCGCCGACCAGGATGCCGACGAGGCTCGCGGCGGAGACGAGGCCGTTCTGCGCCGCGCCGATGCCGAACTCGCGCGAGATCAGCGGCAAGGCGACGCCCGTCATGAACACCACGAAGCCTTCGAAGAACTTGCCGGCCGCGGCGAGCGACCAGATGCGCCATTGCATCGCCGTCATCGGCGTGGAGGTCAGGCGGGTGCCGTCGGGCCAGATCGGACATTCGTCGATATAGTCCTGAACCGACTTCGTGGTGACACGCCCCAGGGAAGATGCGGCTACCGTTTGTTCCATGTTGGTCATTCCTTTGCAATCAAGGTTTTATTGCCTCGGTTCCGCGCTTGTGCGTGGCCTTTACCAGTCCCGCGCCTTCATTCTAGAAATGGATTCGTGTCGAGCCTGTGACATTCATTTACATGCAACGCGTAGATCAGGATCGTAAGGAATACGGTGAATAAATACTTGCTTCGACAATTGCGAATGCTTGCAAAAACCTTATCCATGCCGGCGTAAGACGCCCGATATGTTTGTTCTAATGTCTGACAGGGAACAGGCCTGGCGTGCCGTGAGCAGGGCAATTCGGAGAGATGGAACGTCCGTTCGACGACATCGGGATAATGTTTTCATCGTCGAATAACGGGCAGATGAAAATAAATAGCAGTTCGTATGAATCGGCTTTCAAGCGAAAGAATACGTGGGCGGATTCTCATGTCCCGAAACCCGGTCTTCGATATTGCCCGGACGCGTCCAATTCGGTGCCGGGCAATGCTGAGGCATAATTTCCCGCATGTTTCCCGTCATAGACTCGTTCAACAATCGCAAGGCCGATCTCATGGAACACTCCTACGCGCACGACGACACCGGTAATCTGATCCTGCTCGAACACATTAATCTGACGATTCCCGACCAGGTGCTCGCGACGGCGTTTTACGTCAGCGGACTCGGCCTTACGCGCGATCCGTTCCTGATGACCGGCGTGAACAACATGTGGATCAACATCGGCCGCTCGCAGATTCACTTGCCGCAGGGCAAGGCACAGCGCCTGCGCGGCAGCGTCGGCCTCGTGGTCGGCGAACTCGACGCGCTGCTGGCGCGTCTGCAAGCGGTCAAACCGCTGCTCGCCGGCACCGGGTTCGGCTGGACGGAGCGCGTGGGCTGCATCGACGTGACCTGTCCCTGGGGAAATCGCTACGAGTGTCTCGACCCGCATAGCCGGCCCGCCGACGCGCCGTGGTCGCAAATCGATCTCGGCATGGCATACGTGAAGCTCGACGTGCCCGTTGGCAGCGCGCAAGCCATCGCGCGTTTCTATGCGGACGTCTTCCATGCGAACGTCGCGATGCGGGAGCAGGGCGGCTCGCCCTGCGCGGTGATCGACGTGGGAACGCATCAGCAACTGCTGTATGTGGAAACGTCCGGGCCGATTCCGCCTTACGACGGGCATCACATCGCCGTTTACGCCGCGCGCTTTGCCGAGCCCCATGCGCGCCTCGTCGAGTACGGCACGGCTTACGGAGAAGAGCCGCACCAGTACCGGTTCGCCGAGATCGTCGATCCGTCGTCGAAAGCGCGTTGCTTCGAACTCGAACACGAGGTGCGGAGCCTGCATCATCCGCTGTATGCGCGGCCGCTCGTGAACCGCAATCCGGAGCAGACGAACCGCGACTACCGCAAGGGCGCCGATGCACGCAGCGGCGTGTTTTGAGCGGGCGCAACCGTGCGCCCGTGTGCCCGTGATAGGCCGCGCTAGGCCATGTTGTCCGGCATGCTGCCGATCTGCCGCCCCAGTTGCTCGGCGCGCCGGTAGATAGCCTGCATCAGCAGCATCGCGTTGCGGGTCGGCGGCGAGAATTTCGAATAGACGAAGGTCGAAGTCATTTCGAGGTTTTCGGTCAGCGGCCGCACGATGCAATCGCCCTCGGCGGCCGCGAATTCGTCGACGATCGCGAGCCCGAGGCCGCCGCGCACGAGCGCCAGCGCCTGATCGGCGCGCGTCACGTCGACCACCGAGGTCAGTTCGACGTCGGCATGCTGGCAGCCCCGCACGATGGTCGTGCCGAACGGAATGTCGCGCCTGAAGAGAATCATCGGCTCGGCGGTCAGGTCGGCGAGCGCAATGCTGCTGCGTTCCGCGAGCGGATGGCCGGGCGGCAGCACGCAGACCATGCGCCCGCGCATGAACGGCACGACGTCGAGATGCTCGTGCTCGATCGGCATCGAGGTGACCGCGACGTCCACGGTCTTGCTCAGCACTTCGAGCGGCATTTCGGCCATCAGCGTCGTGTGCCAGTCGACCCGCAAGCCCGGCAGCTTGCGCTTCAGCTCGACGATGGCCGGCGCGACGATCGCGGTCGCGAGCGACGGGCTGCACGCGACGCGCAACAGGCTCGCCGGGCCGAGCGCGAGCGCGCGGGCGAATTCGTCGACGCGCAGCGCCGACTGATAGACCTGCTCGACCTCGCGAAACAGCGCCTGCGCCTCGGCCGTCGGAATCAGCCGGCCCTTCGTGCGCTCGAACAGACGCAAGCCCAGCGTGGTTTCGGTGTGCGACACGAGCTTGCTCACGGCCGGCTGCGAGACGTACAGCATTCTCGCGGCCGCATTGATCGAGCCCGTGAGCATCACGGCGCGAAATACCTCCATTTGCCGCAGCTTGAAGCGCATCCTTCCTCCTCCCGCGAATCCCGCGCGCGGGGCGATTAACCAAAAGTTATAGGATAGCTGAAACTCGGCATACGACAGCAGGCCGGTTACTCCCTACTATCTCCCTCGAAGACCGCACGCCGGTTGCGCGGAAGCGCCCGAAGCCGGCGGCGCCGCAGAAATCAACGATGGAGACACGATGAATCCGACCCCGACACCGCCGACGTTTTCCGCGAGCGCCGGTGCTGCCGTGCCGGCCTCCGCACGCACGCGGGCGCGCTTCGGCATCCTCGCGCTGCTCGCGATCGGCACGATGATCAACTATCTCGATCGCAGCGTCGCGGGCATTGCCGCCCCCAGCATGAGCCACGAGCTGGGCCTGACGCCCGCGCTGATGGGCGTGATCTTCTCCGCTTTTTCCTGGACCTACACCGCCGCGCAGATTCCGGGCGGCGTGCTGCTCGACCGGGTCGGCACGCGCTGGACCTATTTCTTCGCGCTGACGCTGTGGTCGCTGTTCACGGGGTTTCAGGGGCTCGCGGCCGGCTTCGTGTCGTTGCTCATCATGCGGCTTCTGATCGGCGCGGCCGAGGCGCCGTGCTTTCCGACCAACAGCCGGGTGGTCGCGGTCTGGTTTCCGCAGAGCGAACGGGCGCGCGCGACGGGCGTCTACACGTTCGCCGAGTATGTCGGCCTTGCGTTTCTGAGCCCGCTGCTGTTCTGGCTCGAACAGCGCTACGGATGGCGCGCGCTGTTCGGCATGGTCGGCGCCGTGGGCGTGGCGTTCGGCGCGGTGTGGCTGCTGCGCTTTCGCGAGCCGCATGAGTCGAAGGCGGCGAACCGCGCCGAACTCGATTACATCGCGGACGGCGGCGGCGTGGTCGATGGCAGCCGCGAGACGATGCAGTTTCGCTGGTCCGACATCGGCGCGCTGCTGCGCCGCCGCAGCATGCTCGGCATCTGTATCGGCCAGTTCGCCTGTAATTCGACCAACGTGTTCTTTCTCACGTGGTTTCCGACCTATCTCGCCACCGAGCGCCACATGCCGTGGCTCAAGGTCGGCATGGTCGCGGTGCTGCCGTTCATCGCCGCCTCGGTCGGCACGCTGAGCGGCGGCTGGATTTCCGACGCGATGCTGCGCCGCGGCATCTCGCTGAACTGGTCGCGCAAGCTGCCGGTGATTACCGGGCTGCTGGCCGCCTCGAGCATTGCGCTCGCCAACTATGTCGATTCGACCGCGGCCGTGATCGCGATCCTGTGCGTCGCGTACTTCGCGCAGGGCATGTCGGCGCTCGCCTGGATGATCGTCTCCGACATCGCGCCGAAGGGTCTGCTCGGTCTGAGCGGCGGCATCTTCAACCTGTTCGCGAACGCGGCCGGCATCGTCACGCCGCTCGTGATCGGGCTGATCGTCAACGCAACCGGCTCGTTCGTCTACGCGCTCGCCTTTATTTCGGCGGTCACGCTGATCGGTGCGCTGTCCTACGTATTCGTGGTCGGCGACATCAAGCGGATCGTGCTGAAGAGCACGGCGGCCCCGGTGTGAACCTCCGCGGTGTGAATTCTTCTCCCCGAACTCTTGTGCAACCTCAAAAGGAAACGTTCTCCATGAGCCACTCATTCGACGGCCAGGTCGCGATCGTCACCGGCGCGGCGCGCGGCATCGGGCTTGGCATCGCACGCCAGCTGAAAGCGGACGGCGCTCGCGTCGCGATCTGGGACCTCGACGTCAGCCATTGCGACGCCGCGCAGCTCGGCTTCGAGCCGGACCATCTGCAATCCGTCGACGTGTCGTCCTACGCGTCGGTCGAGAGCGCGTTCGAGGCGACTGTCGCGGCACTGGGCCACGTCGACATTCTCGTCAACAACGCGGGCATCAACGGGCCGGTGGTGCCGAGCTGGGAGTATCCGGTGGAGACCTGGCAGCGCGTGCTCGACGTCGATCTGAACAGCGTGTTCTACGGCTGCCGCGTCGCGGTTCCGCATATGCGCGCGCGCGGCGGCGGACGCATTCTCAACGTCGCGTCGATCGCGGGCAAGGAAGGCGTGCAGTTCATCTCCGCGTATTCGGCGGCGAAGGCCGGCGTGATCGGCTTCACCAAGGCGGTCGCGAAGGAACTCGCGCGCGACAATGTGATGATTAACTGCATCGCACCCGCGATGGTGGAAACGGAGCTGTTCCGCGAGATGTCGCCCGAGCACATCGAGGCGAGCAAGGCGAAGATTCCGCTCGGCCGTTTCCTGCAAATCGAAGAGGTCGGCCGGATGGTGAGCTGGATCGTGAGCCCCGCATGCAGCTTTACGACCGGCTTCACGTTCGATTTGACCGGCGGGAGGGCCACCTATTGAACCCCGCTCAAAACCCTGCGCGTTCGCTTGCCGTCGCGCATTTGACAGCGCTCGAGTTCGCGCCCGCGCCGTTGGTGCGGCTCGCCGCGCGCGCCGGATTCGCTGGCGTCGGCTTGCGCATGCATCCGGCCATGCCTGGCGGCATCGCGTATCCGGTGATGGCCGGCACTGACGCGCATCGCGAGCTGCGCGGCGCGCTGGCGGGCGAGGGCGTCACCGTGTGCGACGTCGAATTCATTCCGCTCGTGCCGACGCTCGATGCCGCCTCGTTCGCGCCGTTGTTCGAAGCGGCCGCCGGGCTCGGCGCGCGCTGCGTGAGCGTGTCCGGCGACGATCCCGATGCGGCGCGGCTCGCCGCGAATCTGGCCGCGCTCGCCGAACTCGCGCAACCGTTCGGATTACGGATCGATCTGGAATTCATGCGCTGGCGCCATGTCGGCACGCTCGCCCAGGCGCGCGCGGCGCTCGAACGCGCCGCGCATCCGAATCTCGGGCTGGTGATCGACGCGCTGCATCTGTCGCGCGCGGGCAGCACGCCGGACGATGTCGCCGCGCTGCCGCCGCAGTCGGTCGGCTTCGTGCAGTTGTGCGATGCGCCCGCCACGCTGCCGGCCAACGACGACGAAGCGATTCTCGAAGCGCGCACCGCGCGGCTTGCGCCCGGCGACGGC